>JAGMFA010000127.1 GCA_023127875.1 Candidatus Zixiibacteriota bacterium | reverse complement strand
TGCTACCTGTAGACGTTATCATCCAACCCGCCTTTGGGGAGTGTCTGATTTGTATTTGGTCTCTACAAGGCTTTCTTGTTTTTAAATTGACAACCAGAGGAATCTTCCTATATTATGCGTTAGCATGCCCCGATTTGAATCGGGTGAGTTTTTAGATCGCCTCAAAGAAGAAATATAGGAGAAAGGCTGTGGGAGAAAAACTACGCAAGTGGTATAAAAGCCAGGATCAGGTTTCACTTTTTATTTCCCTCTTTGTTTTTTTAGCAAGCTTGGGTATCTATCTTAAAACCATGGCTCCCACGGTCTCCTTCTGGGACTGTGGAGAGTTCATTGCTTGCGCCCATATCTTGGGCATTCCCCATCCCCCTGGAAGTCCACTTTTCATTCTTATCGGGCGGATATTTGCTCTAATTCCGCTGTTTGATCAGATTGCCGCCAGAGTGAATCTCATCTCGGTTTTAACCTCTGCTCTTACAGTATGGCTGGGTTATCTTCTGATCGTAAAGCTGGTCAGCAGATGGATCAAGGAAGATATGAGTTTGTGGTTGAGGATGGGACGTTATGTGGGAGGAATGGTGGGGAGCTTCTTTCTGGCATTTTCCATGACCTTCTGGTCCAATGCGGTGGAGACGGAGGTGTATGGACTCTCCATGTTTCTGATGGTTTTGATGTTGTTTCTCACCCTGATCTGGATGGACCATAAAACCAGCCCCAAAGGAGACAGACTTTTGATTCTGATCGCCTATCTGGGTCTTCTATCCACCGGAATTCACATGACCATCTATCTGATCATGCCGGCGGTGTTCTTGTTGATCGTGCTGACCGATCGCCAGAAGCTGTTGGACGGGCGGTTCTGGGTCACAGGTCTGGTTTTGTTTTTGGTGATTCACAGCGTCATCCCATTTCTGATCGCACTCGGAATATGGCTTTTTGTGACTTTGATGTTTACCTTATTCGATAGAAGAAAGGCCTGGGCACTTTGCTTTTTGATAACCTGCGCCGGGATGATAGGTTATTCCACCCAGCTTTTTATTCCCATCCGATCTTCTTTAAATCCTGCCATCGATGAAAACAATCCCTCAGATTGGCGAAGCTTCAAGGCTTTCCTGGAGCGCAAACAATATGGAGCCGAGAGCATGATAGGCCGGATGTTTTACCGCAGGGGCACCTGGGAAAACCAGTTTGGAGCCAAGGAAAGAATGGGATTCTGGGGATTTTTCCGGGAGCAGTATATGCAAAAAAGCTTGTGGTTTATCCCTATTTTTCTGGGGCTTTTGGGCATCTGGGAGCAGATCAGAAGAAGGAAAAGGGAAGGGGTGGTACTGCTCTTTCTAGTATTGGCCTGCACGGTGGGCCTGGTTTTATACATGAATTTTGCTGACGGAACCCGACCAGATCCTGAATCAGGTGGGATCATTCGATTGGAGGTGAGGGATCGGGATTATTTCTTCTCCCCTGGATTTATGTTTTTTGCACTAAGCATGGGGCTGGGGGCATTTGGTTTGATAAGAACTCTGGGCAATTTTGTTGAAAGAAGGTCAAAATACCTTCAACTGATTTTGGGGGTAGTGGTAGCTGTTTTGGTGGTTTTACCTCTATTGGCTTTGAAAAAGAATTATCATCGAAACGACCGTACCGGAAACTGGATTCCTTATGATTATGCCTATAACCATCTGATGAGTTGCGATAAGGATGGGATACTTATCACCAATGGAGACAATGATACCTTTCCTTTGTGGTTTCTGCAAAACGTGGAGAAGATAAGGCAGGATGTAAGGGTAGTAAACTTAAGTCTGCTTAATGCCGACTGGTATATCTTACAGCTTAAGGATATCTGGAAAGTTCCCATCGACTTAACATACGAACAGATCAAAGGCATTCCCACGAAGATGTCTGATGGGAGGATTTTGCCTCGTCCCCAGGTGCCCTATTATGATCCCATCCGAAAACAGAAAAGATTCCTTTTCCCCTATTATGATGAAAAGTCCAAACGGGTGATGAGGATTCAGGATATGATGGTGGAGAATATCCTTGTGGCAAACAAGTGGAGATATCCTTTTTATTTTTCCCGAACCACACCTTCCAGCAACCGGGTGGGATTGGACGACCATGCAAGAAGAGAGGGTCTGGTTGATCGAGTGGTGTCAGAGGAGGGGCAAAATATGATAGACCCGGAAAGATTTCATAAAAATCTCTGGGAGGTTTATCAGTTTCGGGGACTGGCAGATATGAATGTTCATAAGAACGATAACACCGTGGGGCTTTTGATGAACTATTCCGAGAGATTTATCGACCTGACTGAATACTATCTGAACAAGAACCAGGCGGATAAAGCCATAATGGAGTTGGAGAAAGCCGTCGAAGTTCTTCCAGACTACTATCGAACCCACCTCCAGCTATATAAGCTATATATTGATGAAGGGGATACAGCAAAAGCAGACAGCCTTCTGGAAGGATACCAGGTGCGGATGAATACCCTCATCACAAAATATCCCGAGACCCTGCTATACTATCAATATCTGGCATTGGCGTATCAGGCGCAAGAGAAGTTTGATCAGGCAGAGATGGTCATGCAGAAGGCATATGAGATAAATCCCCATGACAGGATGACCTTCCAGATATTAAGACAGCTTTACCTTTACAATAAGCAGTTTGGCAAACTTGTTAAGCTTTTGAGAAGCTGGCTTGAAGACCATCCCGACGATGAACAATCCAGAAGGCTTCTGGAGTTTTATAAAAAACAACAATAGGTTAGATTGATTTCTTGAATCATTTTGTTAAGTAAACATCCTAAGATGTTTTATATAACACACTTACGAAGCCCCACTGCTTTTCATCGCAATACCTACTCTATTTCCCTGCTTCCCGTTGGTGTTCTTCACCAACGGTTAATGAACGGCGGGTGAAGAACACCCGCCTTGAGCAGTAATTTTGTTAAGTAAACATCATAGGATATTTTATATAGCACACTTACGAAGCCCCACTGCTTTTCATCGCAATACCTACTCTATTTCCTCGTTTTTTCTTTCAGAGCCCTAATTTTAGGGTTGACTTGTGCTTGATTTATCATTTACTTATTTAACAGGGAAAGGATAAAGTCTTGTCTGCAATCGAAATGGAATTTTTGTTACCTGAACTCAAAAATTGATTTTTCTTTAAGTTTTTAATTTGCTGTAAGTTTTTAGTGCTTGCCTGAAACATTTATTTTGTGTTGTGTCAGGACCTCAGAGCGTGTCTGAGAATGTAGTTGTTCATTTGAATCTTGAGACTCGATTTATCGAGCCCAATCACCGCCTTTGGCGGGATACCGCTAAAAGCGGTATAAATTGGGCAACTACAATCTCACACTACAATATATAGGGCTCGGGAATATGACTCTTGCTGGGACAGGGGTTGTGCCCTGTCCCCGACTGTGGCGGATAGGGGTACGACCCCTATCCGAACTGGGAGTGATGGTCAGGTTTTGTAGGTCATGCATCCCCGCCTTTGGCGGGGTGCTTGACAAAAAGAAGTGCCTTTTACCTCTCCCCCGTTCCCCTCTCCATGAAATGGAGAGGGGTTTACCCTGAAGGGGAGATAGGTCAGTTGACTCAAATGAGGGGTGAGGTCTTGCTTCAACGCTTAAAGTTGTGTAAATCATGATTCCCGTGGGGTGTTCGAAAAGAAGAATTCTCTTAGAATTTTCGGAAAATCGTAACTTTCGGCGAGCGATTATAATTTGTGTGGCCGCCAGGTTCGTATGAATGCATACGCATCCCCTGACCTGGCGGAAAGTAATAGTTTCGGAAAGGGTTTTGTCCGTCGGGTCAGGGACCCGACGGACACGGAAATAGTTGCTTTGTGCAAAAAACATACAAATCATTTGTCCGAATTCTGGATCCATAGGATCTGCGCGGCCCCAGCGACCAGCACGATGAACTAAGAACCATTAAGACGGAGGTATTGCCATGTGTAACAAAACATAAGAATTCAGGGAAGAAACGAGGGGGTGTAAATAGAAAGAAGTTCAAATCGTCAACCAATTTTCCATTAGGAGGAAAAAATGAAGGCAAAAATTTTGACGTTTATGGTTTTCTTATCGTTTGGTTTGGGGATTTTTGTGGGGGACGGATTTTCTGCCACTGCCGCAAAGAAATCCTTAGATCCCAAATGGACCAGACACATCTCAGGCAATGTGAATGTGGACGGTGCCGGATTTGACTTATATCGTGCACCTTCAAAAGGCATCTCCAAGTATCTTCCTACGAGCACAAAACAGATAACTTGCGATTCTATCAACCCTGAAGCTGGCACTATCATTCAGCATGATTACATTGGAGACACCTGGTATGACGAACAGCAGGTCGGCTCCATAGGTCGTATGATCTCTGTGACCCCAGGTGGCTATCGGCATTTCTCCTGGACGTATTGTGATCATCAATTTACTCCGGGTCCTCGCTATGTGGATGCCAACTGCAAAGATCCCGCTGGTGCCTATATTAGTCAAGTCCATGCAGACGGAGACGGATTAGAAAACGGCACAAATCCTGGATACTGTAATCAGACCCATGAGCATGATGGGGTCTCGGTGATCATCCATCACCGCACTGGTCCTCCTTATCCTGGATACTCTTGGAACACCACCATAACCATGGACTATGTTTTATGTGGTGGTTTCTTCGACCGTCACTGGGACCTTCCGGATGCGATCAATGGTGCTCCTTCAGGTGAGCGGGGAATGTGGCCTAAGGGGGAGGTTTGCTATGATGCCTTGGTGGATACGGATTATGTCCACGTGGTGATGACCGAGGGGAACACCGAAGGTTACGAGCCGGTTGTGTTAGCGTGGGAGCGGACTCACCGAATCGTAGGTGACGCCATGGTCTGTGAAGCCTGTCTTAATGGAGCACGGGTGGCCTATACGGTTCCCCTAAACACTGATATGGGGTGGAATGGTGCTTTTCCCGCTATCGATCATTTTGATACCTCCTGCAATGCCACACCGGTGGTGGCAGTTTCGCCAGTTTCTCAGAAGGTGGCTATTGCTTATCTTCACCCCTCCTGCGATGGGAGCTGTGATTATTTCAGCGATGTGTACTACATCGAGTCCATGAATAATGGAGAGGACTGGCTTTCCGACTGTGCCAACTGGCCTCCTACACCGAATGTGGTTGTCCAGTATGGATGCGGTACCCCCAATGAGCGAGCTTACGTGGATGTGGCGGCTTGTTATGATTATGAGGACAACCTCCATATCGTCTGGAATGCTCACTATTTTGACCCAAAATATCCAGAAGCGCTCTCCCCTATTGCGAAGCTTTATCACTGGAGCTACGAACATGGAATCTCGCTCATTACCTCTGGTTATCCTGAGGATCTCAAACCTCCAGGAAAAATAACGGTGCGTCCCTGGTGGTGGCCGCAGCCGCCAGGCCCGGATACCAAGACCGGCAAGTGGGGTGGAACTGTTTGCAAGCCGAGCATAGCCGCAGTAGATCAAATATATCATCCGGGAGGTGATCCAGATTCGGTTTATCTTTATTGCATCTGGACACAGTTCGATTCAAGTGACATTTCAGCGAACGGACATTGCAACGGAGATATCTATGGCGCGGGTTCCTTTTGTGGTGGATCTTGCTGGGATGAGCCATTTAATCTCACTAACACCAAGACTCCGGGATGTGATCCGGGAGACTGCGTGAGTGAACATTGGGCATCTTTGGCGCAGAACATGTATAATGGTGATCTACACATCCAGTATATATGCGATCTGGATGCAGGCGCAGCCCCCCAGCAGTATGAGGGCGAGTGGATGGAGGTTCCG
>JAGMFA010000126.1 GCA_023127875.1 Candidatus Zixiibacteriota bacterium | reverse complement strand
ACTTTCAGTCGGGGGTAGTTGACTTAGTTGAAGACCTTTAAGTGAACCAGGTTAAAGTTATGGTTGATGCAGGAGTTTAACCCCTGCCCCATCACATGTCTTTTTCAGTTCACAAAATCCTGCGGACAAGGCGGGATACCGGAGACATAGGCTTATGCATTAGCAATTCTTTTGGAGAAGATTCACATTTCTCAAAAAGTGCATCGTTTTAACTGCCTTCATATTCATTGACAAAGTTTTTTCCTGCCTCTATATTCCAGACTGTGATAGAGCTTAACCGAGTTTCATACAAATACAGACTGGTTGAAAATTCTGCCAAAGGCGGGGATGAACAAAGGTCTGTCTTAGCCTTAGATAATATCACTCTGCAACTGAAGGAGGGAGAATCTGTCGCCATCATTGGCTCCAACGGATCGGGCAAAACCACCTTGGTCAAGCTTTTGAACGCACTCATTTTGCCTGATACCGGAGAGGTTCGGGTGGACGGTTTAAATACCCAAAACAAAAATTCACAGAAGTTGATTCGGCAGAAAGTGGGGATGGTCTTTCAAAACCCGGACAATCAGATAATTTCCACCTCTGTGGAAAGAGAGATAGCCTTCGGCCTGGAAAATTTAGCTTTGCCTTATCAGGAGATGAGAACAAGAGTCCAGAGGGCGCTTAAATATTTCAATCTGGAAACATACAAAAGTCATCCACCACATAAATTGTCCGGTGGAGAAAAGCAAAAAGTGGCTTTAGCCGCTGTCCTTTCCATGCAACCCCGATATCTGATTTTAGATGAGCCCACCTCCCTTCTGGACCCGCTGGGGAAAAGGGAAGTGCTCTCTCTTATACAAATGTTATCTGAGGAAAGAAACGTAACAGTAATTAACATCACCCAGTTTCCGGAGGAAGCAGTAACTGCAGATAGAGTTCTGGTAATGCACCAAGGAAAGATAATGCTGGATGGCCCTCCTGTAGAGATATTCAAACAAGAAGAACTGTTGGAAAAGATAGGACTTGGCGTGCCTTTTCCGACAAAGATAGCCTCTGCGCTGAAGCAAAGAGGATGGCGTTTTCCCCGTCGACAAGCTCAGGGCGGTGAACCCTTCAACCTCGTTCAGGATAAACAAAGTCGAACCGCAGATGAATGCTTGACCTTAGATGATCTGGTGAATGAGATCGGAAGAAATATCGAAAACGGCAAGATAAAATTCAGGGATATGGCGGCGGTCGGCGGTCGGCCGACGGCGGACGACAAACGAACGACCGACGACCGACGACCGACGACGGCCGCCCACCTATCCCCCCAGATTTCAATGAATGAGGTAAGTTATCTTTACGACCAAGGATTGCCAACTGTGAGGAAGGCGTTAGACCGAATAAACATAGAGATAAAAAAAGGGGAATTTGTCGGTTTGATCGGGCCGACCGGTTCAGGAAAGAGCACGCTGGTTCAACATTTTAACGGGCTTCTTTTTCCCTCCTCTGGCGATGTATGGATTGAGGGGGAAAATCTAAAGAACAAGAACGTGGATTTAAAAGAAATCAGGCAGAAGGTGGGGTTAGTATTTCAATTTCCGGAACTGCAGTTGTTTGAGGATACAGTATTTCATGACATCGCTTTTGGTCCGAAAAATTTAGGGCTTTCGGAGAAGGAAATAGATGTTAGAGTGAGAGAATCGATGGAGAAGGTGGAGTTGGATTTTGACCAATTCGCCTTCCGCTCTCCTTTTTCCTTAAGCGGCGGGGAGCAAAGAAAAGTGGCTATCGCCGGAATCTTCGCCTTAAGACCTGAAATCTTAATTTTGGATGAGCCTACCTGCGGACTGGATGGCAAAAGCACCCAGGAGATAAAAAAGCTTCTCAAGGAATTGAACTCAGGTGGGGTGACCGTAATCTTAATCTCTCACAATATGGATTTGATTGCACAGTTGGCCCAAAAAATCATCCTCTTAGATCAGGGTAAATTGCTTGCCTTCTGTGACAAGAAGGAATTCTTCAAAGATATAAATAGAATAAAAGCTGTGGGACTTGACCTTCCTCAGGTGGTGGAGCTGACCTGTAAGCTGAGAGAAAAAGGGATTGAAATTAAAAAACAAGTATTTACCGATCAGGAGCTATTGACATTTTTTGAAAGACTTTCTTAAAGCGATTGAATATAGATCAATTGGTAGGGCGGTCACCCCACTTGCCAAAATTTCTCGATGCGTCGAGAACAGTAATTCCCAGAGCTGGTGAAGAAAGAAGGAGTGCAAAAGCTTGTTGGAACGGAGTCCCGATAAATCGGGATAAACTCCAATCCCGTCTCGCGGGACTTTTGCGATCTTTAAAACCACGTGGATCTCTTGAATTGTTTTACCGTCTGTAGTTACAGAAAACAGCAGACCATGCTATCGACCAATTTTAGCTTTGCCGCTCGATAGATTGCCAGATAACTTGAAAATCGTAGTAATGTTTACCCTGCTCCAGGTGGGTGTTCCATGGTTGGCAGGCTTCATCCGTCGTTCATTTTCCGTTTGCAAGATCCATAGGATTGGTGAAGAACACCAACGGGAAGCGGGAAAAGGATTTTGGAGTGCAAGCATTTATGCTTGCCACTTGCGCACAGGTAAAGCTGAAGTCGTAGATCCCGCCAACGGCGGTGGTCGTAGATCCCGCCTCGGCGGGGCTTTACACTCTAGATTGGATCCCGCCGTTGGTTCGGGGTGCCCTTCAGGATGAACCCTCACCCCGAACCGCAGATGTTGCGGGGTAAGGGCTTGCCCTGAGGACACAGTCCGAAGGGTACCCCGCAACAACGTTTAGATTCTATGAGTTGACTTATTGGACAACTTAAGAAAGCAGTTTGACTATGAAGTATAGCGCCCCGGCTATTAAGCCTGAAGCCGGGATGGTAATGATCCAGGTAATTACAATGTTTCTCACAAGTCCCCACCTGACGGCGGAAAGCCTTCGGGAGGAGCCAGATCCCATGATGGCGGTGGAGATAACATGAGTGGTGCTGATGGGAGTTCCGAAAAGCGACATCCCTGCAATAACAGCGGCCGCCGAAGTCTCAGCTGAAAACCCATGGACCGGCTGTAACTTGAATACTTTGCTTCCCATGGTTTTGATCACCTTCCATCCACCCATGCTGGTGCCTAACCCCATAGCAGTGGCACAGGCGATCATTACCCAAAGAGGGACCTTGAAGGTGGCAAGCGCTCCATAGCTGACCAGTGCCATGGTGATAATCCCCATAGCATTTTGTGCATCATTCATCCCGTGTGAAAAAGACATCCAGGCGGCGGAGAGTATCTGCAAACGTTTAAAATGTTGGTTCAGCTTTCTGGGGGCGGAGTTTTTGAAAAGCCAGGAGATGATAACTATTAAAAGCAGGCCTCCCAGAAAACCCAGAATGGGTGAGACCAACATAGCTATGGTGATTTTTGTGATTCCTTGCATCACCACAATTTTGAAACCGGCCGCCACTATGCCAGCTCCCAGAAGTCCACCTATCAAAGAGTGGGATACACTTACCGGTATGCCGGAGAAACTGGCGAAGGCGGTCCAGGCGCTAGCTCCTATCAAAGCCACCAAAACCAAAGGTAAGCTGGCATATTTAGGGTCGATTACCCCCTTCCCGATAGTTGCAGCCACAGCAGTATGACTCAAAGCTCCTAAAAAATTGAGGGTGCGAGCCAGAATTATGGCATGCCGGGGTGAGAGTGCCCGGGTGGAGATGGTAGTGGCTATGGCATTGGCACAATCGTTGAAGCCATTAAAGAAATCGTAAACCAAAGCCGCCAGGATGATGGCCAAGAGAAGTAGAAGGTCAGGCACTTTTCACCACTATGGTCTCAATCACGTCGGCAATGTTCTCACAATGATCCGCCGCGGTTTCCAACCGGCCGTAAATCTCCTTCCATTTTATTGCCACCCGCCAATCCGGTTCCTCATCCAGTAGCTGTCCTACCATCTGTTGGGAGATCTGGTCTGCCTCATTCTCTAGGCGGTTTATCTCAATGCAGAAGGGCAAAAGATCATCGAAGTGCTCCAAATCGGAAATCGCCTTCTCAATCTGTTCCACCGCCTGATAGACGATATTAACCAACCGAATACATTCTGGCGTAGGCTTAGGAATCTTAAAATTATACAGTCGGCTGGCAATGCCCTCAATTGCATCTAAAACATCGTCCAGCTCAGAAGCCAGGATATGTATATCTTCCCTATCTATGGGAGTGATGAAGGTTTTGTCCAATTTATCAATGATGTTATGAATGATGTCGTCGCCCTGATGTTCTATCTGTTTTATGCGGCGAACCTTCTCCTCCACATCGGTGTAATCCTCCACCAAATCCTTCAAAGCTTTTGCGCCTTTCAGAAGATTCCCGGTGGAGGCTTTGAGCATTTTGAAAAATTTCTCTTCTTTGGGCAATAGCCGGGGAAGCTTTATGGTCATAATCCCTCCCTCTTTCAAATTTTCTCGCTATAGTATATAAGCCCAAGTCTGAGTGTCAAGAAGAAATTCACAATTATTGATTTTTGTTGAAAGGGAGTCGGTTTGGGGACTCAAAATATTGATTTGGCTACGGAGACTTCCTCGGAGAACGTTTTATGTTGACGGATCGAACCCAAAACAATATTCTCTTAAACCGCTCTATACTGGCGTTCCATGGCTGGCAGGCTTCACCCGCCGTTGAGTCTCCCGTTGGTGAAAAACACCAATCTGTGTTGTGTCTGGACCTCCGTCCTGACACCATTTAAAGCGTCAGGAGTGGAGCTCCTGACGCAACTATAATCCTTCTTCTTTGCCGCCTTCGTCGGAATCTTCTTCGGCTTCTACCCTGCCAGAAAAGCCTCCCTCCTGGACCCGATTGAAGCACTAAGATACGAGTAGGATCAAAGAATCCTTACAGCTGATTAAGCAGATTAAGCTGATGTCAGCTATGCCTGTCTGCTTAATAGATTCGCTTCGCTTACTACAAGTCCGTTTCATCTGCTGTGAATACATTAGTCTTTTGGGTGAGTTCGAAACCTTTGCTATCCCACCAGTCAGTTAGTCTTTTGTAAGTTGTTGATATTTCGACGTCGGCACCGGACTTACTGGCGTTTCTGGGCTTTCTGATGCCCATTTTGAAAAATTTTCATCATCTGTAATCATGTGCTCACCTTTATCCCCTTTTTACCCAGAGGGATAGGCATATCCATCCATAAGTCGATAATGGTGAGAAAGGCGATCGAAGAAATTTGATTCTTTGAATATGAACCTTCTTTCCTCTCATATAACTCTACTTAATAACAGGGGGGTATCCGGATCAGCATCAAAACTGTGGTGAGATTGCCTTTTGGGGAAGTTAAGACTTTCCGTTACAGGACCTGTTCAGTTGCTCTTGTTTCTTGAGTCATGCTTAAACGTTATGGAAATTGTTTGCATTAACATAATTACCCTCACTCCCGCCGATGGTGGGATTTTTAAACCTGACCCGCACCCATCAAGGCATGCCCATACGGGCATGCCAAGGGAGAGGAATAAAAGGGAGGGTGAAACAACTTTCGTAACTATCCCACAGCAGAGCTGTGGGCCACCCGTGATTGAAGCATTAAGATACGAGTAGAAAGCAATTTGTAGGTCAACCATCCCGAAGGGTGGTTGACAATGTTTTCGTCAAGCAGTCCTGCGGACATGCTTGACCTACGAGCTCTCCCATAAAGGGAGAGGGAATTTCCGTTTTTCCCTCCCGTGTTTACCCGCCTATGGCGGGATGGGAGGGAATAAAAGGGAGGGTGAAATCGACAGGTGGCCCGGCCTGACCAGCAGCCCGGCCCACCCACAGAGACGCCTCACAGCTGATTAAGCAGATTAAGCTGATGTCAGCTATGCCTGTCTGCTTAAT
>JAGMFA010000125.1 GCA_023127875.1 Candidatus Zixiibacteriota bacterium | reverse complement strand
TAGGTCTTATCTGTCAAAGTCGAGTACAAGATCTATTCCTCCAAAGATGCTTCTTTATTTCCCTCACATTATCAATGCGTATGCACTCATACGAGTAGGTCACATAGAATACTCCACATTATTTAAGAATGAGCCTTATTTCATATAAGATGTTGGGGTGGGGGTTCGACCCCTGCCCCATCAAGTAACTTTTGCTTTAGATTATCTCTACTGCATTTTTGGGGATCCAGCCTTTTATTCCGTTGGGAAGCAAGATACGATACCACCCCTCCGCCTCCTCATCCACCCGGAATTCCAAACCTTCATGACCGGTAAATTGCAATATAAAGTCTTCTCCCGGTCCGCTTCTCACCTCCACCTGGGAAGAAACCACCACTCCGTAATCTACAGAGTCGAAATAGATCTTGGCAAAAAGCGATGATCCAAAGATCAAAAGGAAAATTAAGAGTGTGACAAACACAACTCGAAGGCACCTTCTTGATCTTTTGAAAATCATCAGGATACCCAAAGCCATAGATAAGGTGTAGAAAAAAGAAGCAAATAGAGCAAATTCATCCACGCTCCACAGTTTCAAAAACCAGCGCAACATATTGGACAAGGGATTGATCTTTTGTTCCTCTCCTATGGATCCTGCGGAGATTTTGTCTAAAGTGAAAAGCTTAACAAAGGACAGATTAGCTTTGGCGTCTTCATCCCTGGGCTGTAGAACTAACGCCCTTCTGTAGCTTGCGATGGCTTTGCCTAATTGATTCTGGCGGAAATAGGAGTTTCCCAGATTGTAAAACACTTTAAAATTCTTTACTCCCAGATTCAAGATTTCTTCATATTCTCCGATAGCCTGCTCGAATCTCCCTTCCTCGTAGCTTTGATTGCCTTTTGTGAAAAGAACAGTTGTGGTTCGACCTTGCTCCCTTCGACCTTGCTCAGGGACAGTGAGCGAAGTCGAACTGTCACCACCCTGAGCTTGCTGAGGGGCAGACTCAAGGTCTGCATTAGCGTCAAATAAGGGCAATAGCAAAACTAAAAGTCCGAAAATTACTATTTTTTCTTTCATGGATTATTAGGTTTATATATTGCTCAGATTCCAGATTATGGAGAAAGCTAAATTTGGAAGGTGGAACAAATTGACATCCTATTTGCCTACTCTTCCAAATCTACAATCACTTTTTCCACCTGATTCAAAAATCTTTTCATCTCCTCTTCTGTGGAAGATCCGGGAGCGAATCTGGCAAAATCGCAAAGGTCTAAAACTTTTACCAGATTATCTATATTCTCCCTTTTAAACTCTCTTTCAGAAAGCTCACCCTCAATCTGATCTTTGGTCAAGCCATAAGCGGGAAGGTTAAGCTTGTCCCCTACAAATTGAAGCAGAGCTCTGGCAATCTCACTATAAAATTCCTTTGATCTCTGGACAGAGATCAAATTCCTTGCCACTTTTAGCCTCTTTTGAGCCAACTTTCGTGCTCTTCTCTGGCGAGCATATCTCACATCGGAGTTAAGCTTCTCTCTCACCCTCTGATACCGCCACGAGATGGCGAAAGCCAAAAGAGGGATCAGTTGAAGAAGTAAGAAAAAAGGTTTTTTGTAAAGATGATCCCCTTGATCCTCAAGCTCACTGGTGGAGAGTTTGATATAGCGTATGTCCTTTACCGCCCTGCCAATTTCCTGCTTGGAAAGCTGGGCGATCTCAGTTGGGGAAGCCTGAGCAGGTGGCAGAACAGTTAAAAGGATGGGGTCGCTTTTCAGGGTTTTATAACTTTTGGTTTTAGGTTCGAAAAAAGAGAATTCAAGCGGGGGGACGGTATATTCCCCCGCTTTTCTGGGGATCAGAACCTCCTCATAGGTTTTTACCCCTTGCACCTTATAATCCTTTTTGGAGATATTCTCCGAGCTACCAGAACTATAGGTGCGAAAATCTGAAAGTTCCGGAATGGTGGGCTTTCCTATAGACTTTATGTTTCCCTTTCCACTGATTTTTGCCTTCAGGGTAGTGGGCTGACCCACCTCTACTTCAGTTTTATCTACGCTGACCTTCAGTTTATAATTTCCCACAGTTCCACTGAAATTTTCTGGCTTGCCTATCTCCGGCAGGGGCAAAACCTCAATCTGGATGGGTTTTGATTTAAGTATCTGCGGTTTTCCCTGTCGGAAGAGGCTCAATAGATCTCGATCGAACATGGCAAACGGATCCCGGGTGAAGAAGCGGTTAATATCCTCTACTGTGCACTTTAACTCTGCACCTCCGATGGTAAGCTTTCCGGTGGATGTGGGAAAGAGTGCGGTTTTAAGCTCCTGCACAAAATATTGCCTCTCATTTATCACCTTATAATATTGCTTTTTGGGAGGCAGATCCTCCGACCAGAAGCCGGTAAGCGATGGTGGAGTATATTCAGGATTATTGAATAACCTGACACCTTGATAAAATCTGAAGGTCAAGGTGATTTGCTCATTCACATACGCCTTTTTCTTATCCACTACGGTTTCTATAAAAAGATCTTTCCCCCTAAGCTGAGGTTTCACCTTTCGCTTCTCTTTAGCAGATGGTTCAGAGGATGGTTGGGTCTTGGCCTCACTTACTACCGTAATCTCAATGGGAGTGGTCTGATACGTTTTTCCTTCCAACTTTATACGCGCGGGATCAATAGTGAACCTCCCTGCCTTTCTGGGAAGCAGAACATAATTGAAAGTTACTTGGGTTGACATCCGTCCATTGGTATAGCTGAAATTATGTGATCTCCCCGCTGAATAAACGGTGAAAGCATCCAGAGGGGGAAGTTCAGGCTGAGGAATGGATTTGACATCACCTGAAACAGAGACGGTGAGGGTGATCTGTTCGTCCAACCCTACTTGGGTTTTGTCCACTGAAGCATTGAAACTGATGTTTTGTGCGAAGCAAAACTGGGTTAAGAACAGAAACAAAAATAGCCCTACACTCAGAATAATTCTCTTCTGCAGACTGCAAACTACAGACTGCAGACTCCAGACCCCAGACCCCAGACTCCAGTCTCCAGTTTGCCATCTGTTTACTGCAGTCTGCCTACTGCCTACTACCATCTTACCAATCCTTTCCTCCTTTTCTCCCTCGTCCCTGAGAAGCCCTTTTCTGTTTTTTCAGCATTTCCTTCTCGTCATCCTTCAAAGCATTCAGTATCCTTTCGGCATCCTCTTTAGTCATACCTTCTTTAGGTTTTAATTGTTCCTGCTTTTGCTCTTCTTGCTTCTTTTCTTCTTTAAGTTGTTGTGACTGGCTCTGGTCCTCTTGTTGTTTTTGTTGCTGTTGTTGCTGATTTTTCTGCTGTTGCTCTTTTTGCTCCGACTGATCCTTTTGTTGTTTCTGGTTTTGTTGTCTCTGCTGTTCTCTGTCCAGCATCTCTTTCATCTTCTTTCGGACGAATTCCAGATTATATTTGGCATCCTCATCCTCCGGGGTCAATTCCAGACACTTCTGGTATGTCTGGATGGCTTCAGGATATTTTCCGCTCCGGTAGAAGGTGTTGCCCAAATTATAATAAGCCTGAGCTTGATGTTGAACTTCATCTGAACTTAAAGCCTTGAAGTATCTTTCCAGACCATCTTGATACTTCTCCTGTTGATACATCACATTCCCCAGATTATAGGAAAGCTCAGGCGATTCCGGCTTCTCAATCTCGGCATCCCGATAAAACTTCAAAGCCTCCTCCAAGGCTTCAGTAGATTTATTCTTCTCCCCCCTTTGCAAAAACTCCTGTGCCCGTTTATAGGTCTTATTTCCTTTCTTGTTTAACGAAGAAAAGGAATCCCCAAAAGCTGAGCTTGCCCTAAAGAAAACCATTGTGATAATCACAAACAGGCAAAATCTGTCTAATCTGTTTAATCTATTTAATCTGTTGGGCAAAATGACCACCTCGGAAAGAAGGGTTCAAAAGTTCAAAGGTTCAATGTAGGGGCGATTCATGAATCGCCCCTACAAGGTTCTCAATTGTTCCTGGTTTCGGATTTTAATCTTTCTACCATTTTCTTGCTTCTTCTTTCGGACAAAAGAAATTCTACCACCAAAAGCAAAATTGAGACAAAAAGAAAATATTGGTATCTATCTTCATACTGGGTCAAAAGTTTTCCCTCCAACTCCTTTCTCTCCATCTTGGAGATAATCCCATAGATTTTATCCAGTTCCATCTCGCCGCTGGTGGCGTGATAGTATTTTCCGCCGGTGGTGAGGGCAATCTTTTGCAATGTCATCTCATCTAATTTGCTCACCACCACATTATCCTCCTTATCTTTTTTGTACCCTGTCACCTCACCTCTTTTATTTCTCAAAGGTATCGGCTCTCCCTGAGTTGATCCGATGCCTATGGTGTAGATTTTTATCCCTTCAGCGGCGGCCTCCTCTGCCGCACCTAAAGGATCTGAATCATGATCCTCCCCATCAGTCAAAAGTATAAGTACCTTGTATTTTCTCTCCTTCTGATTGAAAGCCCCAATGGAGGTGCGAATGGCATCTCCGATGGCTGTTCCTGGTTGAGGGATCAAATTAACATCCATTATGTCCAAAAACATACCGGCGGCAGAGTAGTCCAAAGTAAGCGGACACTGGATGAACGCCACTCCGGCAAAAGCCACCAATCCCACCCGATCCCCCCGCATTCGGGAGATCAATCCATTCACCTCCTGCTTGGCTTTCTCCAGACGGGATGGCAAAAAATCCTCCGCCATCATGGAGTGAGAACAATCCATAGCAATGACAATATCCACTCCCTCCCTTTTCATCAGGGTGAGCCTGGTTCCCAGCTGGGGGCGGGCTAAAGAAAACAGAAGAAAGAAAATCCCCAAAAGCAACAAAGCCACCTTCCATTTTTGTTTCCTGGGACTAAAGGATAAAGCGAGCTTCTGCATCAAAGTCAAATTACCGAATCTCTCCATAGCTCTCCTTTTCATCCTGAAGACCAGCCAGTAAAATGCCAGAAGAAGCGGCAGTAAAAGCAAAAGGACGTATATATAATCAATTTGAGCTATTCGCATCGTTGGGTCCTACCTATCTAAATCTACGGGATCTTTCTATATCTAGTATTAGCCAGAATGATCTCAATTACCAAAAACAGCAATCCCACAAAAGCATAATTTGAAAAAAGCTCATTGTATTGCAAATATTCTTTCACCTTTATCTCGGTCATCTCCATCTGGCTTATCTGTTTATAAATGCGAGCCAGCGCTTTTTCATCTTTTGCCCGGAAATATTCCCCGTCGGTTATCTGGGCGATCTGTCTCAAGGTGGGCTCATCTATCTCATTTTCAATATAAATATATCTTCTGCCGAAGATGGGATCATCCACCGGATAGGGGGCATTTCCCGGCTTTCCTGCCCCTACAGTGTAGATCTTCACCTTCATCGCCTTTGCCATCTGCGCGCCGGTGATGGGATCAATCTCTCCAGCATTGTTTCTCCCATCAGAAAGCAGGATGACCACCTTGCTTTTGGCATCGCTTTCCCTGAGTCGATTCACTGCGTTGGCAATTGCCAGACCTATGGCAGTTCCGTCCTCAATCATTCCGAAATCCACCTGATCTAAGAAGTTAAACAATACTCCATAATCTAAAGTTAGCGGGCACTGGGTGAAGCTCTGCTTGGAGAAGACCACCAGGCCTATCCGATCGCTGTGTCTGCCCTCTATAAAATCTTTGATAACCTGTTTGGCTACATATAATCGGTTATGAGGCTTGAAATCCTCTGCTCGCATGCTTCCCGAAATATCCAGAACCAGCATGATATCAATTCCTTCTGAGGATATTTCTTGTCCTTTTCTTCCCCACTGAGGCCGAGCCAATGCAAATGCCAATAATACGATTACCAGCGCCCTCAGCACAGGCAAAATATGCCTTTCTCTTATCCGAAAAGAGGGTTTGAGCCGCCGGACTAAATTGACGTCTGAATATCTTATGCTTGCCGCCCTAACTTTTTTGAACTTAAAATAATAGACCAAAAGCCCAATGGCGACAAGGACAAAGACTAAAAATATGGGATCTTGAAATCTAAACATGATGGATCAGTTTAGCTTAAGCGGTCACTGCTTGCAAATTGCGCAGGCTAAAGGGACTGTTGAAAAAC
>JAGMFA010000124.1 GCA_023127875.1 Candidatus Zixiibacteriota bacterium | reverse complement strand
CTGAGAACTGGATTTTGATCTTATGTGGAACCAGAGAATGTTAACTTATTTGGTTGAAGACCATAAGCCTTCCTCTACACTTGTCCCTCCAACAAGACTTTATCCGTCATCATTCATTCGTCATTCGCCATTTGCATTCTTATCCGTTTAATCCGTCGAAGATGGTGAGCGGAGTCGAACCATTTAATCTGTTGGGAAACTTTCTCCCCATTTTTTCCTTGACAAGAAGCCATTCAAAGAATATCATAGAATTGATGCTATAATTCCAAAAATCCAGTCTGAGGAGGAGTCTATGTGTAAGAATCTCAGTTTTGTCTTTGTTATGTTCATCATTTCATTCTCTTTTTACTCCCTCTGCATTGCGCAATCCGACTCAGTCATTGTTACCATTGATGTCGTAGGCCACCCTGCGGCTTTACTTTACAATCCTTCTGACAATAAAATCTATTGTGGTTATGACGGGACGGACAGTGTCACTATTGTGGATGGTGCAAAAGACTCAGTAATAGCCACACTGCCAGCGGGTAGCCTTGGTCAATTCCTTTCCTCTAACCCCTTAGACCATAATCGCACTGACGACAAGATCTATTGTGCAAATGCTGAAAGAGGCAATGTTACCGTTATTGACGGAACAGACGATTCAGTGATAACCACGATTACAGTGGGCTCTTATCCTCGCGTTTTAGTGCATAATACCATCGACAACAAAGTCTACTGTGGAAATTGTCAAAGTCACAATGTGAGTATCATTAACGGAGCCACTGATTCACTCCTCCGCACCGTTTCGGTAGGGTTAGCTCCTAGAGATTTAGTCTATAACTCCACAGACAATAAAATCTATTGTGCAAATGGGGGAAGTGATAACGTTAGTATAATAGACGGAGATGGTGATACAGTGAGAACCACAGTCCCTGTTGGCGATGGCCCTTATTCTTTAGTGTATAATTTCCAACAAAACAAAATCTACTGCACAAACATATCAAGTCACACCGTAACCATAATCAATGGAACTGGAGATACCGTGTTAGCTATAGTCTCAGTCGAATCATATCCTTGCGCGTTGGCCTATAATCCCACAAACAATAAAGTTTATTGTGCTAACTCCCAAAGCAATAGTGTTTCTATTATCGATGGTATAGGCAATTCCATAATAACAACACTGGCGGTGGGCTCTACACCTTTAGCTCTGGCCTACAATTCCAAAAACAATAAAATCTACTGCGCCAATGCGCTAAGTGACAATGTCACCATCATTGATGGCGCGGGTGATTCGGTGATAGCCACAGTGCCCTTTGTAGATTACCCTATAGCTTTGGCTTACGATTCCACCAATAACAAAATCTATTGTGCCAATTATGATAGTTCAAGCATCTCGGTTATCGCTTGCTCTCCACCCACTGCCGTAGAAGAAGATCAGGAAACCCAGATAATCCCGCACTTCTCCTTGAAGCAGAACTATCCCAATCCGTTTAACCCTACCACCAAGATACCCTTCACCGTTCATGGTTCACAGTTCATAGTTCACCGTCCCATCCACACATCCCTCAAAATCTATAATATTCTGGGGCAGAAGGTGAGGACCTTGGTGGATGGGCCGAAAAGGGCGGGAAACTATGAAGTCATCTGGGACGGGAAAGATGATTTGGGGAAAGAGGTCGCCAGCGGAATCTATTTCTATCAATTAAAAGCAGGAAATTATAGCGAAACGAAGAAGATGCTACTCTTAAGGTAGTCAACGGATAGAACGGATTAAACTGATCATTTAAGATGTTGGGGCAGGGGTTCAACCCCTGCCCCAACGAAATCCTGCGGCTACATTCATCCGCTTCATCCGTTTAATCCGTTGACCAATCAATCATAACCTTCCCACCTTTGGCAACAGAATCAACGGCGATTCTCCTCCTTCTCTTACTAGCCACAAAGCCAAAGCCAGCGCCATTACCGCATCGCATTCTTGATTCTTGTCCCAGTAAAAATTTCGCAGCTCATCCTGCAAAGTCCATAATTCTCCATGCTCTCCCGCGAAGCGTCCAGACGGACGCCCGTCTGGGCGGGATCCTTCGGACCCGATCTGTTCGATATATGGATAGGCGACATTGCTTAAAGCATGCATCTGCTCCAGGTTAGCAATAAGCTCAGATTTTGCCTTTCCTCCTCTTTCTCCGAAATTGAATCCTTGGGGTTTAATGTCCGATAGTTCAGCCAAAACTACATCCCCTAAGCCGGTGGAATCAATTATCACCTCTCCACCATATTCCCTGTGTCTTTTTCTTATTACCGCATAAACGTCCTTCCACTCTCTTTGAAACCTCTCAAATGCCACAACTTGATAAGGCTTCTGGGTTATATCCAGGGTAATGCCCACAGTAAAGGTCCTTTTGCGGGCTAAGTCCCAACCATGACAATATCGGTGTCCCGGGATTGGATTGGACAGACCGGTGGAGGAATTCATCGCATTTCTGATATATTCTTCTCTTATCACCTGATTAGCATCGTCGATAAATAATCCTTTTATGTTTTGTTCAATCTTGCTGGGAGATAAACTTTTCAGTTTTCTCTCCAGATATTCTCCGCTTATATGCGGATTTTCACGGGAATCTCCATTTTGGACATAACCGATTTGGGGATTTTTTTGAAGCTCACAGCATTTTCGGTAAAACCAGTTTTTGCCTTTGGGTGTTGAGGTATAGTCCAACATTCCTGCCCTGTCTGCCAGTCTCATCATGATGACCTGATTGACCACGTATTCGGGATGCGGCTCAAATGCCACCTCATCGAAGTTGAAATAATCATAGTCGTGCCCCAGAAGATATTCCCCTCTTCTCTGAGTCGATCGTGCCCAGAAGATGGCACCGTTTCCAAAAATGATATGAGGAAAGGGGGTGAATTTTATATCCTTCACCAAAATCTCCAAAAGTGGCTTTCCTTTAATCAATCTGCTCACGTTGCTGAAAATGATTTTGGCTTGATCTTGGGTGATGGAGGCATTCACCGCCTCGTATTTATCGGTATTATTGTATTTAAGATTTCTGATTTTGAAAATACAACGGTGAAGGATTTTGATGGCTTGAACCAGGCTTTTCCCCCAGCGATTCCCGGTATGGAGGGCGTTCTCAGGTTTGGTGGAATCAGAAAGCCACTTTATCTGTCCCGGATGAGGTTCGATCTCCAGAAATTCTCTGGCAAATAAGATTGGATCTGGAATCGCTTTTCTCCAAAATTTCTTTTTGTCGGTCGAACCATGAGTTTTCCACAAACCATCATCCTTTATCCCTTGATATCTCGAAGCTCGTATCGAAGCTCGAGCAGCGAACATCGAATCTCGATATCAGTGAATGTTTTTGATTTCCCCTCTCCCCACAGGGGAGAGGGATAAGGTGAGGGGGCGCTCTGTATCAGAAATAAATGCGTTTGTCTTAGTGTATGATCTCTTTACTCTTCACTCTCTATCTCTCTCTTGGCCTGGTCTTCTGAGATAAATCCCGCCTCTTTTTTCCGAATGATATTTTCCAGATGAATCTTTTCTGCTTCTCTTTGTTCCAGCATTCCGAAGAACTTTCGGTTATCGAAATGATGCACAGACTCCAGCGGAATTCCCCACAAAGCCAGCTCGATGTTTCTGATCCACTCCATAAATCTTTTAGCTAATCTCTGGATGGAGATGACGTTTCGTAAGATCAGTTCATATTTAAACTGCGCCCAACTTCTGGTAGGTCCGTAGGAATAGCCCAACATGAAGGGGTCCAAATGCACTCCGGAACAGATGTCCTCCACCAAGGCTTTATGGTTGATATACCAATAGTTGGAGGAGGCAACGTGCCCGGATGGACCGATGTATTCGATTCCGACGTCGTTCCAGGTAATGGGATTATCCTCCGGAGCCAGTTCCTTCATCATTTCCACCGTATCCTCAAAATACTTATTTGCCCTTGAAACGTAAGTCTCGTCCGACTCACCGGAAAACCTCTCTGGTGGCTTTATGGTCACGTGCAAACGATGGTAACCCGCGTTGTGCATGGTCTTTTGCATATCCTCCAAAAGCCTTTCCTCCACCCTTGCCACGAAGGGAATCGAGCTCAAAATGCTTTTCCCTCTGGGATCGTCCGCATCCGGGTCCAAACCGAGATAGAAAGTGGAAGCTGGATTAAGCTTGACTTGGACCCCATCCACCTCCTGATAAAGCTCCCAACTGGTGTCATCTTTTAGCTTAAATCTGATGGTGGCAGGATCGATGAAATAAAATTTATCCAACTTATCTCTGGATGGGGTTAAGACCAACTCTCCGCACACTGCCCCGTCGGTGAAGAGTGAGCCGAAAAATTGCATCAAAAGTGCATCTGCTCCGCCGAACTTCTGGAAGCTGTGTTGATATATGCGCCGATCCAAATTTTTGAGCACTTCAGACGCATTATCCAAAAGCTTTGGATCATCCTCGCCTTTGGCGGGATTTTCAGCCCCGCCACGGGCGGGATCTCCGACTGGACCTTTTAATTCAAAATGGCTGGGGGAGGCACAGATGCGGGTCCAGGTCCAGATCGCAGAATTCAAGACCGGTATGCTGTCCCTCAAAAACCGGTAAAGCCTGATCCGAAAGGAACTGTCATACAAGCTGGATTGCGGTAATAAAAGCTCTCCCTGATCCAGATATGAGGTTCTTTTGGAAACCGGAGAGATGGGAAAATCTTTTCCTACAGATCCTGTGGGAAAATTCCTCTTTTTTGCCTTACTCCCTCCAAAATTCTGACCAATCATAACGTGAAAATTTCTTTCTTTCATCCTTTTTGCTGAAGGGTTCGATCCCTGACGGGCAAAAAGCTTTTTCCAGAAATCTTTTATGGTTCGACTGCGCCCAGACGGGCGGGCGTCTGCCCGCTCACCATAAAAAGAAGTCATATGCGAAGCATTCATACGAGTTTCTCCTCGAGCTAAGGAATGTGTCGATTTTGGAAAAACGATCCGAAGGATCGATCCTTCGGATCGACCTACACATTTTTGTGATATGTTGTAGGTCGAGATTCTAATCTCGACAAAAAAGTCTTAAGCCTCTCAAAAACTCAAGACTTATCTCCATCACCATTAAAATTGTGGTGTATTTGTCGACAGAAAGAAGTAGAGATCTCAATCTTGACAAAAAACAATGTCTCGATTCTGGAAGATTGATCTGGTTTTATCATCAGTACTTAAGCATTTTTAAAAAAAGATCCCAAAAATGGCTTGACAAATCGTTTTGTTTTAATTATTTTAAAAATAGTTAGTCGGAAAAACCGATCAACGCAAATTAACCGAAAGAAGCTCTTATGCGTGCTATCCGATGGACCCAAAATCGGATTCCTAAAGTTTTCTTTTTCAGCCTGGTGATTTTTCTTATCTCCTTTTTGCCTCTAGATTCGCTACGCTCACTACAGGTTTTAGCTGGTCAACCAGGTTCTGAATCTTCTCTCAAAGGACTTAGAGGACCCGAAAGAGACTCATTCAGGGGAAGGGGGTTTGAGCCGAATCTATATCCCTGCAATAAGCACCCATTTTACAATCCAAGAGGTGCTCCCTTAAGCTTTTCCGAAAACGAACCTGGAGGACAGGGGAAAGAATTACTTGGGTCAATAATTGACGATTTTCTGGTAAATGATGATATCGCCGGAGATTGTGATCAGCGTTACTCAGCCACAGCCCGAAACCCATCTGGCAACTTTGTCATCACCTGGGAAGATTTTCGCAATGGTAACTGGGATATCTATGCTCAGAGATATGATTCCTCAGGCACTCCCTTAGGCTCTAACTTCAAGGTGAATGATGATGCTGGAACTGCTCGCCAGATGAATCCCGCCATTGCTATGGATGTCTTGGGCAACTTTGTCATCGTCTGGGAAGATGAACGCAGTGGTCACTATCATATCTATGCTCAGAGATATGACTCCTCAGGCTCACCTATAGGCTCCAACTTCGTGGTAAATGATGATACTGGGCTTCTTTGGCAGTGGAACCCTGCCATTGCTATGGATTACTCCGGCAACTTTGTGATCTGCTGGACAGATGAACGCGATATTGGCAATTTGCACCGGGATATCTATGCGCAGAGATATGATTCTTCTGGCACTCCCTTAGGCTCCAATTTCGAGGTGAATGATGATACTGGGGCTGCTTACGTAGATGAGCCTGCTATTGCCATGGATCCCTCTGGCAACTTTGTCGT
>JAGMFA010000123.1 GCA_023127875.1 Candidatus Zixiibacteriota bacterium | reverse complement strand
CCTGAAGGGCATTTAGCCCTGCCAGTAGGGTTTTTCAACAGCCCCTAAAGCTCCACCCGTAGTTAGGTGAACCTGAAGGGGCTGTTGAAAAAGTAGTTTTGGAATGTAGAAGCTTGCGTCTGCGGTTTTAAAGCTTGAAACCAACTTCGCACCAGTCCGAATTTGGATCCTGTGGACAAGCTGGTGCGGTTTTCTTCAAGGTTTCAGTAGTTGTGATATAGGAACATTTGGATTTCAAAAAACCGCGAAAGCCCCGCGGAGCGGGATCTCCGCTTCGCTCCGACAAGCTTTCGCACTCCAAAACCACTTTTTCAACATGCCTTGAAGGTTCGCCTCTGCATTGCCTGCACTGCGACCACAAAAACACACGGTTTATTTCTTGACACCACTTGAGTTTCCTCATAAATTGATTTTGCCAAAGGATTCATCCTAAAGGAGAAAAAACATGGCTTTTTTTCCAACTACGAAGTTTTTAGCTAACATAAGACTAAAATACGTGGTGATCATCACCCTGCTTTTAGCTTTGATCTTCTTTTTGATGGTAGTTTTTGGGATACAAAAAAGCAAATCCAACATGCTAAGGGTGATAGAAAAGGAGGGAATGGCTTTGTTGGAAAGCTTGATTTTGTCAAGCCAGAACATTGTTCGGGCAAACGCTTTAGTGGAGGAGCTGGTAGGGGAGAGGCTTCGGGACATCGCTAATTTGGTGGATCAAATGGAAAAAGACAAGGGAGTTAGCAACTCAAAATTGGAAAATATGGTCAAAAAGAGTAATCTCTCTCGGATTGACATTCTGGATCAAAGATTGAATCTGAAATACAGCAGTCATTCTTCAGATATTGAGATCTACCAGGATTCAAGCACTTCGGTGATCCCCTCTTTAACAAGCATCCTGGAAGGAGAAGAGGAAGAGATAGTTTTTGGAATCGAAGCTAAAACTCTTTTGGCCGAAAAAAGCTATGCCGCGGCGGTGAGAAGATCAAGGCAGACGGGTGCTGTGGTTGTGGTAGCCTCAGCTTCGTATTTGGAAAGTTTTAGAAAAGAAATCGGAATCGGCTATCTGATCCGGAAGATCAGTCAGGAAAGCGGAGTGGATTACATCGTCCTGCAGTCCACGGAAGGTATAGTGTTGGCATCCAAGCAAGTGGGACGTATGTTGAAAATAGAAGAGGATCCTTTCCTTCAAAACGCTCTGGCAGGTGAGGTACCCAGAAGCAGAATCACCTCCTTTCAAGGGGAGGATGTGCTGGAGGTGGTGAAGCCATTCAAATCTGAAGAGATCCCTTCAGGGATTTTCAGAGTCGGGCTTTCTTTGCAAGGGTATAAGAAGGTCACCGCCAGCTATCAAAAACAGATGATCCTCTTCTCAATTATTCTGTTCTTTCTGGGACTCTTGATAATTGGAATCGTGATCATCAATCAAAACTATTTTGTGCTTGACAGATCATACAAGGAGATCAAGACCCTCACCGGCAACGTGCTTGAAGCCATGCACAGCACAGTGGTGGCGGTGGATGAGAGGGGCAAAATAGTTATGTTAAATCGTCTGGCTGAGGATCTTTTCGGGGTAAGCAAAGATCACGCTATCAACCGGGATTATAATTCCATATTTCCTGACGATCCCTGTCTTCTAAAACAAGCTCTGGATGAGAAGAGAACCACCCGGGATGTGGAGACTGAATTTCGCACCATTTCCGGCGAGGAAAAGGCATTGATGATCGGAACCTCCTGCCTGTTTGATGAAGAGAAAAAATTTAAAGGAGCGGTGGCGGTGATTCACGATATCACCGAGTTAAAAAAATACGAGGAGGAGGCAAAAAGAGCAGAAAGGCTTTCAGCTTTAGGAAATTTAGCCGCAGGCGTTGCTCATGAGATAAGAAATCCTTTGAATGCCATCTCAATAACTGCCCAAAGACTGAAAGCTGAGTTTGTTCCCCAGAAGGATCAGGAAGAGTATACGTCCTTCACTAAAATTATTCTTAATGAAATAAAAAGATTGGATAAAATTATAAATCAGTTTCTGAGCTTAGCCAAAGCTCAGAAGCTGAATTTAATCCCTACTGATATGAGCAAATTCTTGAATGAGGTGGTGGACCTGGCGGAAATTGAGGCGAATCAGAAGGACCTTCAGGTCACCAGAGAGATTAACAGCCTTCTGGAAACAAGAATCGATCCAGAGGGGATGAAGAAAGCTCTTTTGAACATAATGCTAAACGGGATTCAGGCAATGCCTTCAAGTGGCAAATTAAGTGTTCGCTCCTATCTGAATGATTTACAAAAAACCATAACCATAGAAATCAAGGATTCGGGACCCGGCATCCCTAAGGAGAGCCTATCAAAGATTTTTCAACCTTATTTCTCCACCAAAGAGAAGGGAACCGGACTGGGGCTTTCTATAGCTTATCGAATCATCTCCGATCATAAAGGTAAAATCGAAGTGAAAAGTGAGGTAGGAAAAGGAACCATCTTCACCATAAAATTGCCAATGGCATGAAGCGAAACGATGGGACTTAGGTTTAACAAATTGTGGGATGAGTTATGGCACTTTATCGAATTCTTATAGTAGATGACGAAAAATCACAAAGAGAACAATTATCTGGCTTTCTAAAAAAGCAAGGTTTCAATGTGACAACTGCGGAATTAGGTATGGAGGCGATCAGTCTTTGTAAAGACAAATCTTTCGAGGTGGCTTTGATCGACCTGAAGATGCCCGGAATGGACGGAATTGAGCTTTTGAAGAAGCTGAAAGAATCAAACCCGGAAATTCAGGTGATAATGATGACCGCTTACGGCTCGGTGGACACTGCAGTTGATGCTATGAAACTCGGAGCATATCACTATGTAAATAAGCCAATTAACCTTGAGGAATTAAAGTTAAACATCAACAAAGCCTTAGAAGGCTATCATATTTTGGTAGAGAATAAATACTTAAAGGAGCAGTTGGAGGAAAAATATAAAGATATCCACATAATCGGGAACAGCAAAGCGATTAAAGAGGTGTTAAGTACGGTGTCCCGTGTGGCAAAAACGAAATCGACTGTTTTGGTAAAAGGTGCAAGCGGGACAGGAAAAGAGCTGGTGGCAAGGGCAATTCATGCTTTAAGTGATCGAGCGGACCAAAGATTTGTCCCAGTCTCCTGTGCAGCTTTGCCTGAGACTCTTTTTGAGTCGGAGCTATTCGGACATGAAAGGGGTGCCTTTACCGGAGCGATCAAGAGAAGAGAGGGAAGGTTTGAACTGGCGGATGGAGGAACCCTCTTTTTGGACGAGGTGGGAGATATTCCTCTGGAGACACAGGTTAAACTCCTGAGGGTGATTGAGTCACAGGAATTCGATAGATTAGGTGGCAAGGAAACCCTGAAAGTGGATGTGCGCATTATCTCCGCCACCAATCAAGATTTGGAGAAGAAGATCAGGGAAAAAAGTTTCAGGGAGGATCTATACTATCGGTTAAATGTGATCTCCATATTAATTTCCCCTTTGCGGGAAAGAAAAGAGGATATTCTTCTATTAGTAGATCATTTTATTAAAAAAGCCAATCAGAAATGCGGAAGATATATAAGAGGGATTACGCCTGAGGTGAAGGATATAATTTTGAATTATGATTGGCCCGGAAACGTTCGGGAGCTGGAGAATGTTATCGAAAGGGGAGTGGTTCTCTCCAGAACTGACGTGATAGATAAGGGTGATTTGCCATATTTCGGGTTGGTCTCGGATAAATCTTTTGAGCACGTTCCACCCGTTTCGCTTTCTCTCAAGGACGTAGAAAAGGATCATATCCTGAGAGTTTTGAAGGAGGCTAATTGGAACTTGAACAAGGCCGCAGAAATCCTTGGGATTCACCGAAACACCCTTCGGTTGAAGATGAGAGAATATGGAATTGAGAAGGTCAACGGATAAAACGGTCAACGGATTAAACGCCCAGACGGGCGCCCGTCCGGGCGGATTAAACGGATGAACCAATGTTCCCTCTCCCTTGGGGGAGATTCGTATGAGTGCTTCGCAGGGATAGGGTGAGGGGGAATCAAACCAAATGTAACAGACTTTTTTATGCGTCTGCAATTAAAAATACAACCTTGCTTCCCGTTGGTGTTCCCCAGACAGGCACGTCCGTGCATGGCTGGCAGGCTTCACCTGTCCTATGATGGTTCGGCTCAACCGGGACCCTGCTGATGGGAAATGAATCGGGTCTGAAGAACAACCGGCAGTGCGAATTGCCTATACATCATGATATTTGACGTCTTGCAGAGAATGGAATTATGAGAAACAAGATCAGAATATGCTATTATAACCTCTTTTCTCATTTTTACGACGCTTTCGTTGCCTTACACTCCGGTGACTCTGGTGGAAGACTGAGGGATCATCTGGCAAGAAAGGTGGGGTTGAAAAGGGGTGATGCGGTCTTAGACATATGTACCGGCACGGGAGCTACGTTGCCGAGTCTGCGCAAACGTGTAGATGAGGAGGGGATGGTGATTGGGCTTGATTTCTCAAGAGGAATGTTGAGGGCGGCCAGATCAAAACTTGCTTCTTATCCGAATATCTTCTTGATCGAGGCGGATGTTTCCAACCTTCCTTTTAAGAATGACGTCTTCTCCGGCGTTACCTGCTCACATGCCTTCTATGAACTGAAAGGAGATGCTCCAGTCAAATGTTTGCGTGAGATACATCGGGTACTCATGAAGGGGAAGCATTTTTTGATGATGGAACATGAGGTTCCAGAGAATAGATTTGTCAGAATGCTTTTTTTCGTCAGAATATTCTTTATGGGTTGGAAGAAAGCCCTGGAGATTCTAAGAGACGAGGAAAGGATATTCAGAAATAACTTCAACTGGGTAGAAAAGTCAAAGACAGAAGATGGCAAGTCGAAAATCGTAGTATGCGAAAAGGGATGATAGCGCATTGGCCTCCGTTGGCCCAACGGAGATCCTGCGGACGGGAAATGAACGGCTCAACGGATCGAAAGGATGAACTGATATCTCCTCTCTAATTGGGGGAAAGGGTGAGGGGGAAAACAATGGTCAACGGATTGAGCGGATAAAACGGATGAAATAATGTCTCCTCTCCTCTGGTGGAGAGGGAATTAAGTAGAATGCAACAATTGATTGTTTCCCGTTGGCTTTTCTCATCAAGCCCGAAACACAATCTTGTTCTGACAAAGAATGAACAATTCCCCCCGACAACACGAGAACGCAAACCTATCCATAGGCTACCTCTACGCCTCCCTTTCTGCAATGATGGCATCGGTGTTGATCGTGGCAGGCAAGTGGACGCTACACACCATTTCACCACTGGCATTGAGTGCTCTGGTTTTTCCCATAGGTTCGGTTGTCTTGGGACTGACTATGATTCCCAGGAAGCGATGGAAGCGGATCTTTGCTTTGGATCTAAGAGCGTGGACTTGGACTCTCGCTTTTAGCGTGTTGGCTTTCGTGGCAATCTGGACCTACTGGATTGGACTTAAAATGATGGACCCGACCTTAGCCTCATTCGTTAACCGCTCCGAGACTTTGGTTACAATTTCCCTTGGCATTTTGATTTTGGGCGAGCGCTTTTCACGAGGTGAAGGGCTGGGCGCGTTCTTGGTGTTGTGCGGAATTGTGTTGATGAAGTTCACTTTCAGAGCAGAGTATTCAGTCGGCTTTTGGGTGGTGCTGTTCAGCGCGGTCTGCTTCGGGACAGCGGAGTTCATTGCCAAGATTGCTGTCCGTTATGTCGATCCCTTGACTTTGAGTTTCCTGCGCAATGTGATAAGCTCTGTGCTGTTCTGGATTGCGGTAGCGTTCGTCGGAACTTCCTTTGAGGGAGTTGGATCGGTATGGTGGGGGATTCTGATTATTGCCCTTGTGGGACCGGTACTAACCAGGCCAATTTATCTTTACGCCCTAAAACATATTGAAGTATCCAAAGTGGCTTTGATTAACCAGAGCCAACCTGTCTTCGTGGCAATCTTGGCGCTTTTGATATTGACGCAGACACCTGCACCGAGCGAGATTATGGGAGGATTGTTTGTTATCGGTGGTTGTCTGCTAATCATCATAAGTCGGAAGAAGGTTCGGGGCAGGAACGCCTTGAGGGCTCGAGAGTAGGTCGTAGGGCGGGCATTCTTGCCTGCCGCAATTATGCGGGGCTGGTCATGCCATAAGCAGATCCCGCCAGATTATGCGGGGCTGGGAGCCCCGCCTACGGGTCGAGGTCTTCGTAGGGACAGGGCTTGACCCTGTCCGCCTGCTGGTTCGGACAGCCACAAGGTCAGTTGA
>JAGMFA010000122.1 GCA_023127875.1 Candidatus Zixiibacteriota bacterium | reverse complement strand
ATTTTTAAAAGACTATTTGATTCGCGTAGCCAAGCTTGGCTAGCCCATTTGGGCCTACGCGCTGAAACATGATCCTGAAGTCTGGGATGAATTTTCAATTCATCGTGAAGGAACAACTACCCATACCGCATCAGTGGACGTAAACCAGTGTGATAAATCTCTTGATTGGATTTTATTAATTTGTTATACTAAAAGTCGAACAAAAGTGATTCACAACAAATGATTATGTGTCTGTGAGAAGGAAACCCGCAAAAAAAGGAGGGATAAAAAGATGAGTGATTTTTATCAAAGTGGTGTGGTTTCCACCCTGCACCGGCTAGGAAAGCCCAATTTGGAAGCGTTAGAAGCCGAGCTGGTGGAACATGCCAAACATCGACCCATAGGTTTGGTCTTGCCTACTACTTTTGCTGATTTTCAAGGGGAGGCTTTCAAGGGGATTTTGGAAAATTTAGCTGGGGTGAAGTATTTAGAGGAGATAGTGGTGGTGATGAACAAAACCGACACCATGGAGTTCAGACAGGCAAAAAAGGCCCTTTCTGAGATGCCTTTTGAGACGAAAATAGTGTGGAGCAGTGGTCCCAGAATCGGTGAGCTTTATAAGCTCCTGGAGAAAAACGAGCTTTTCCTGGGGGAAGATGGAAAGGGAAGATCAGTATGGATTGCCATGGGGTATGTGATTGCCACCGAGAGAAGCGAGGTGATAGCGCTTCATGATTGCGACATCCTTACCTACAATCGGGAGCTTTTAGCCCGTCTGTGTTTTCCGTCAGCTAACCCTAACATGGGATATGAATTCTGCAAAGGATTTTACAGCCGGGTGACCGATCGGATGTTCGGAAGGGTTACTCGTTTGTTTTTCACCCCCTTGATCCGGGCTTTGCAAAAGATTTTGGGTTATCTGCCCATTTTGGTTTATTTCGACAGTTTTCGTTATCCGCTGTCGGGAGAGTTCAGCTTAGATATCGATTTAGCCCGGGTGACCAGAATTCCTTCCGACTGGGGACTGGAGGTGGGGCTTTTAGCCGAGGTGTATCGCAACTGCGTGACCAAAAGGATCTGTCAGGCGGATCTGGTGGAGAGCTTCGAGCACAAGCATCAGGAGCTTTCGGAAACCGATCCCAAGAAGGGTCTTTTGAAAATGTGTGTGGACATTACCAAGACCATCTTCAGAACCCTTTCCACCGAGGGAGTGATCATCTCCGCCGGGCTTTTGCGCACACTGGAATCCACCTATTTGAGAACCGCTCAGGATTCCATAAAGAGATATGAGGATGATGCCTCCATCAATCAGCTCTATTTTGACAGACATGCTGAGGTCTCAGCAGTAGAGGCGTTCTGCAGGGGGATCAAGATAGCGGCCAAAGAGTTTCTGGATAATCCATTGAGCACCCCTGAGATTCCTAACTGGAACCGGGTCACCTCCGCCATCCCGGATTTTTCAGACAAACTGCGAGAAGCGGTAGAGGAGGATAACCGGTAATTTTTCTCATGCCCCAAACAGTGAAGTCACTCAGACGAGACGCTTTGTCGATCTTACGCTTCTGCATTAAAGCCTGCGATCCGTTTCACGCTATCAGAAAACGCATCAAGCTTAAGCAGGGAAAGTTGTGGGTGGATCACCTCTCTTATGATCTAAAATCATTCCAGCGAATCCTCATAATTGGTGCGGGCAAGGCTTCTGCCCGGATGACTTTTGTCTTAGAGGAGATTTTGGGGGAGAAAATCTCCTCCGGGATAGTGATAACCAAGAGAGGTTATCTGGTTCCACTAAACAAGGTCGAATTGGTGGAGGGGGGACATCCTCTGCCGGACAAATCTGGTTGGCAAGGAACCAGAAGGATTGCAAGACTTTTATCCCGGACTACCGCAGACGATTTGATCATTTTCCTTCTCTCTGGTGGGGGGTCTTCACTTTTGGTTTCTCCTGTACCAGGAATAGGTTTAAGGGATAAGATCGGGCTCACTGACCAGCTTTTGAGATGTGGTGCCGACATCAAAGAGATCAACACCATTCGCAAGCATATCTCTCAGGTCAAAGGAGGAAAGATAGCGCAACTGGCGCAACCAGCGAAGGTTCTCACCCTGATATTATCTGACGTGATCGGAGACAAAATCGAATTCATCGCCTCCGGACCCACAGCGCCGGACAGCACCACCTTTTCGGGGTGTCTGAAGATTATTCAAAAATATGAATTGGCAGATAAGATCCCACCTTCTATATATCTCCATTTGAAAAAAGGTGAGCAAGGAAAAATCGAAGAGACGCCCAAACCGGGTGATCGGATTTTTAAAAGAGTGCGAAATGTGATAATCGGATCAAATCGAATAGCTCTGCAGGCGGCAAAGAGGAAAGCAGAAGCTTTAGGATATAACACCTTAGTCTTGCCCCGACCAGTGGCTGGCGATACCACCAGAGCGGCGTTAAGACACGTGGACTTAGTTAGGCAAATAAAGACACAAAAGAATCCCGTAAGTCCGCCCGCCTGTGTTATCTCGGGTGGAGAGACTACCGTGAAGATTAAGGGAAAAGGATTAGGGGGGAGAAATCAGGAGTTTGCTCTGGTGAGTGCTATGGGGATCGACGGCATGAAAGATGTGGTGTTTCTTTCTGCGGGGACAGATGGGACTGATGGACCCACAGATGCGGCAGGAGCGATATGCGATGGAGACACCATAAAGAGGGCACTTAAAAAAGGAATGGATCCAACACGTTATTTAAAAGAAAACGATTCCTATCACTTTTTTGGTAAATTAGGCGATCTGATAATAACCGGACCAACCCACACCAACGTGATGGACATTCATCTGATTCTGATTGGAAAGTAAGAAGACCATAAATAAAGGGATCAACGTACGGTGGCGGTGTTTGTCACCTGCCCGATTACCAGAGAAATCGTGGGTACAAACCTTCCCTCTGGATCCTGCGGACAGGTTCCTCCTGCTATCGGTCTCTCTGTGGATTTTGTGGTATCTTTCTTTGAAACGCTCTTTGGCGCTCTGTCCTTTATGCGAATATAGCGATTTTTAGACAAACTAATCGCGGGGAATTAGTTTCACTCTCCCGGTGCTGCCCAGTACGTCGACTGCCAGATAACCGGAGTATTCTCCGTAGCAATAAATTCCTACGTTCCCACTGTAAGATGCAGATCCGTTGGGCTTGAATACGACCGTTAAATTGGGAAAACTGATGTACCCAAGATTAACATTCCCGGGCAAATCTTTGGTCACTATCACGGAATCCGAACCCAAATCATAGGTGAAGGATGACGGATTCGCCACATCGTGAAAAAGAACATACTGGTTCGAGTTGTAATCGAAGTAGACGCCGAACTGGTCCTTTTGTGAAACGGCACTTGATCTTGCCAATCTCAATGATGACACGATGTCCCTTCCCGCGGTTTTCAGCTTTAGCCGTTCCATCACCTTTCCAAATTGCGGTATTGCGAGCATCGAGATTATTCCCACCGCAACCGCTACTATTGCCAGCTCAAGCAAGGTCAGACCTTTCTGGTTAAGTCTCCTGCTCATTTTGCCCTCCTTCTCATCACAGCTCACGCCAGGTTCCGGGAACTACCTTATAGGTGTAGATGTTAATTGTCTCACTTCCGGGCATGCCTGGGGGCAGGTTATCGGCTATCGAGGGAACGTGAAACAAATCCGGCACGTTATCGATCTGGAAGTAGTTGGAAACCATAGCCCCTGCAAGCTGGTTCTGCTTCTTATTGGTGATCTGATCCTGCGCAAAAAAGGCACCCATGATATTCAAGTGGGCGTCACCTGCTCCGGTACCAATCCCTATGTCGTCTGCCGCTATGAATCCCAGCACGTCATCGGTAGGAAAAGTACCGTTCGATAGAACATGGGTGCTTATAGAAATATCATCTTCAGAAACCAGGGTCCCCTTGCCGTCGAAAATAACCGGGGTGTGCCTGTTGACCCCCTGGCCAGCCTCAATTTCGATGTCACCGGTGACGTAAACGATCCCGCTGATCTGGAGATTTCCGCTGGCGTCCATATAGATACTCCCGAAGCCATTGGAGAGGGCAGGCAAAGCCTGCCCCGGCTTTAAGGTTAGATTCCCGCTTATCACTAAGGCATTGCTCCCAAGATAGTTCATGTAGGTCGGATAAGTGATTCCGGTATTGGGATCGGTGTAGGAGTCGTTCAGATCGGGCAGGTTCACCGCATCTGCCAGATCGTAACCTTCACTGGTGCCGTTGTCAGAATACACGCTGCTTTCACCTTTATTACCACCGTAGCTGTCGGTGACGTAGGCGCCATCCAACGTTTCCTTTATTGGAGGGGAACCGCCTGATACATCCGGAAAACCTACGTTGGAGGTACCCGAGATATCGACCCGCCCTTTTTTGACTCTTAGCTCTGCATCTAATGTGCTCACCACCTCTCCGTTAAAGGTGGTAGTATCCAACGAGGGCAGGCGAGAGGAAAGAGCAGCAGTGATACCCGAGTAGTTATTGTGCACGTTACCGGCTCCGCCCATTTCCATAGCAGGGTCTCCCGGGTTCAAGTTATCGCCCAGGATGTGTACTGAGCCGTGCAAGTTCACGTTTCCGTTAATCACTCCGCCGGCCTGACCGCTTCCGGCAAAGATGATGTTGTCCCATATGTTGAGAGGACTCTTGCGTCTCTTGACCGTCACCTGCACAATGGCTTCACCATCTCGGTTAAAGCCGTTGGAGGTTAGCGTCTTGAAAGGAGACGTTCCGGCAACACCCACGCTGAAGTTTCCGTCGCCAATTGCGTTGCTGGCATTGATACAGCTCTCCAGAGTATCATTATTGAGCTCGTTAAAGTTCGTTCTCAAAACTCCCATGGCGAACTGCAGCCCGGCCTCGGCAGTATAAAATGCTAAAGTTCTCTCCTTCTGGTTCTTGGCAATATCAATATCAGTCACCGATGTGGTGACAGCCGCCGCAAAGATCAAGGTCAACATTAACATGATCAAAAGTGCTATCAGCAAGGCTGAGCCATCATCTTTTCGTAACCTTTTTAACATTTTTAACCTCCACAGATATTTACATTTTGTTTCTAACTTCGGCACTGACGATCAGCGTTCTTCGACGATATCCATCTCCGGCATATTCCGGATCCCTCCTACCTTCGCGCGCCACCAGCGTGATGGTGATCAAATTCCCCGATCGCGAGAATTGCACCGATTCAATATCCTCGGCAAAGACCTGGGGAGTGTCCTGATTGATCTGCTTTACCAGGCTGGGGTGATCGGGGTTTGCAGTAGAGAGGTAATACTGGATGGTATCTATCTTGGTGGAATCCTTTCGATAGATGGTCAAAGTGTTCGACGTCACCACCATCCTGGGATGACCGACTATGATTCCATAACCTGCAGACCTAATGCTGGTGGTCAGTTCATCTTTTAGAGCCCTCGCATTTTGTTGCATCTCCGAAACATCTGTCTGAGCCAGCCACTGGTTATGCTGTGACGAGTAGAATTCCAAAGCCGCACTACCCACAATAAAGGTCAACAGGCAAGCGATGAGCAGTTCCACTAAGGTTATTCCCTTTTGGTTTTTGACTCTAACCATCTTTTCCTCTCCTGATCATATCTTGGCCTTATAGGTAAAGTAGCTGACAGACCTGGGCACTTCTTCCTGATCTGTCCAACTGACGGTTATCTGGATCTCATATACTCCGGCAGGAATGGAAGGATCAGAGGCACTGTCATCTATCAGCGTCTGCCTGGTGAAGATGCCCTGGACATTGTTTACCGTTTGAGAATAAGGAATTGGGCTGATGTGATACCAAGTCTTTATCTCTTCGAATCTGTCCATGGCGATTGCATCGGCTACGGTGACTTGATTTGAATAAGAGTTCCCATACATGGAGATGACGATCATCGGTGCCAAACCTAAGACTCCGAACGCCAGGATGAGCATTGCGATCATTACTTCCAAGAGGGTCATCCCTTTTTGGTTGCTAAGCGATTCTGTCAAGTTTTTTTTCATTTCCTCTTCCTCCCATTGGATCTTTATGCAATAGAGCTTACTAGCAATCCTTATGCCAACACTAAACCTCTTTCGCTTTATCCGGTAAATTACACAACCTGTTGATCTCTTTGATGTTAAGAGACCAGTGAAGATGGGGGGGAGAATGAAGATATGGAAACCGGTTTTTTTGCGCTTCAATCCTTGAGTAAAAGCAACACAGTATGGGAAATCCGCCATACTGGCTGCCAAAACATCTGCTATTCTAAACTATATGATAGTTATTAACAGGAGCAGGAAACAGTTTACATCTTATTATT
>JAGMFA010000121.1 GCA_023127875.1 Candidatus Zixiibacteriota bacterium | reverse complement strand
TTCCACATTAAATACGAAAGAACCCAATTTCCTTTAAACATTAGTTCAGGGTGCACTCATCCCAACCACAGTTGCTGCAGGGTAGAGGGGTAACCTGCAAGAACGAGGGATGTAAAAAGGTTCTTACAGCTCTATTGAAACAAAATACAAAGCGCCATCCCGTTCGATCAACAGAATCAATCTATCTTTGTTTTTTATCCGATTAATTATCTTATCATAGTCTTCAACGTTTCGGATGGGCTGGTCGTTGATTCTTCGGATTATATCTCCCACCTCCAGACCTGCTTCGTAGGCGATGCCTTCTTTATCCACACCGGCGATAACCACTCCTCTTCGATCGTTTATTCCCAGGCGGTAAGCAATGGACGAACTTATGTTAGCCACAGTTATTCCCAGCTTACTTTGAGAGCTTTTGGTTGCTTGAGTGGGAAGTGCTTCCGGCAACAATCGGGCATCCTTCTTTTTGCCATCCCGCAGAAAACCGATGTTCAGACTTTGTTTTGCTCTTGCCAGATAGACAAAATCCTCCCAGTCACTTAAGTTTTTTATCTTCTGATCATCCACCTCTATTATCACATCTTTTCTTTTGAGTCCAGCCTTTTGTGCCGGGCTTTCCTCCTCCACGTCGGATACGATCACCCCCTCAACCTTCTTCAAATCAAGGCTCTGCGCCAGAATGGGATTGACTTCCTGGACTCTTAAGCCAATCCAGGCAGGGATGACACTGCCGTGTTGGATCAGATCTGAAAGTATGGCCTTGGCTCGATTAATGGGTATGGCAAAGCCGATCCCTTCAGAGCCCCGGCTGGTGGTGAAGATGAAAGTATTGATTCCAATCACTTCCCCAGAGGCATTAACCAAAGGGCCACCTGAGTTTCCTAAATTTATGGCGGCATCGGTCTGGAGCATCTTTCTGTAGATCTGAACCTGTCCCCTTTCTCTTTTGATGTCTCGATTCACCGCACTGATAACCCCTACGGTCACGGTGGGATTGGGATCGTCCAGCAGATAGCCGAAGGGATTGCCTATGGCAATAGCCCACTCCCCGATTATCAGATCATCGGAATTGCCCAGAACCACCGAGGGCAAATTTTCTGTGTCTATCTTCACCACTGCCAAGTCTGAGACCTCATCTAATCCCACCACTTTTCCCTCATACTCCTCTCCGGTGGTCAAACTTACCTTCAACTGGTCTGCCCCTCTTACCACATGGGCATTGGTCAATATGTATCCGTCATGGTTTATTATGAACCCGGAGCCTATGCTGTAAACTTTCTCCTTATATTCCCGCGGGCGAAAGAACTTTCCCCAGAACTCGTCAAAATACTTATCCCCGAATGGTGAGAAAAAAGGATGCTCTCTGATCACCCTCACCTGAACCACGCTGATGGATACCACGGCTGGACCCACCCTCTGTGCCGCCCGGACGATGGCGTTCTGGCGGGAACTGGTTATCTCATCCTGGAGGGAAGCGACGGTTTGCACCATCTTGGGTGCTGGTGGAAAAAGGTGATTCTCATCTGATCCTGTGGTCCCTGTGGAAAGCGGGGATTGCAAGAATCCTAAAGCCGAAAGCAAAATTACTATGCCTGCTCCAACTATCATCCCGCATAAAATAGACCCAAATATGATGCGGGTTTTTCTCATGTTGCCCACCGGCATTTTCAAATCCTCTTCTTCTAATGTTAAGAGGTCGGGATGGCTTTCATCCAGCCAAAACCTTTCCCGACCCCAATTGAATGATTCAGATTGGTGAAATCAACTCACCCGGACGCTTATTTAACTTTCTTCCTTCCTTTCCACGTCTATATATTTTTCTGGATCCTCTTCGAACTTCTGTTTACAACTTTCGTTACAGAAATAAAAAGTTTGACCATTAAATACGCTCTTGGCGGGAGCGCTCTTCTCGTCTATCTCCATCAGGCAAATCGGATCGATAGCCATCTTTGCCTCCTTGTTTTAAAAGGTTTTTGTGCCTTTTTTGGGAGAACTTTTAACCTCCATCCTTTAGCACCCATACTCAAGTTTGTCTCCCTATTAGGATATACAAAAAAAGAGGCGAGATGTTCCAGCGGGAAAGAAATTTTCAAATTGATCGGTGGGGACATCTTCTCATTCCCAGCCCATTATGCTCAGCCGTTTTGATTACGACATTTCCCCTTTTTTCATCTCTGCGGTGGATCACACTTAACAAGACGTGGGACCCCACTCCGGTGGCTGAGATAAGCTTTCTGAGTTGAGCTGAGCTTTCGATCGGTTTTCCGTTAAAGCTGACGATTCTATCACCCGGATTCAATCCCGCTTTAAAGGCAGGGCTTTCTTCGGCCACCTTGGTGATCAAAACACCTTCTGAAGTCCTTCCTTTTTCACACCCCCGGGACTTTCTTTCGCAGAAGATTCCAATCCACCCTCTTTTAACCTTGCCTTCCTTTTTGAGCACCTCACTGACTCGCATACAGGTTCTGGCAGGCAAAATGAAAACTACCCCACCTTCACCTTCGGGTATGCCCTCAGTTAGACCTAAAAGCTCTCCGTTGCGGTTGAATATGGGGGTGCCTCCGTGGTAGGGGACCACGGGACCGTGCCAGATCATAAGGCTCTCATCATATGCGTCCGCCCCTCCTATCCAGGATTTGGTCACCGTGCCCAGACTGACATCCAAGCCCTTGGAATAATTGGTATTCCCTAAGGCAATGCCCAGACATCCGTTCTCTACCTTCCCTTCTTCCATAATGCGGATGGGCTTAAGTTCTTTATTTTCCACCTGAATCAAACTGACATTGGTTTCGAAGTCACAAGATATCCCAACGATCTCGTGATCGTTTATTACCCGCCCGTCCTGTAGTTTAAAGGTGATGTTATCCACGTTGTCGAAGATACTTTCTGTGGTAAGAATATACCCCCCATCCAAAATCACTCCGGAGCCGAACTTCACTTCCCCGGAGCTTTCGTTTTTAGCCATTATGCAGACGACAGATGGTCCCGCCTTTTCCACAACTTTGGCTAAATCCTCCTCCAGACCTTGAAGCGAACTTTCGCCACACCCCCCTAAAAAGATCATCATCCCGGAAAGCCAGAGAAGAACTGCCGCCTTCTGTTTCCTCGACTTCATACTCCCCTAAACGTTATCAAATTTCGGAGGATTTTCCTCTTCACCCTGATCGTTTTTTCCAGATCCTCTTTTTTAACCTTGTACTATCTGCTCCCCAAGGTATAGATGGTCACCCCTCCATCATCTACTGCAGAAAGCAATTCCCCTTCATAAGCCACCAGATTGTTTTTGAAACCCTGTGCATTTTTGGAGGAAAAAAAGCCCGGATAAAGGCTCAAGGTCAAAAGTACTATCATGGCAAAGGAGAATACATAAGCGGGAACCGGGCCCAAAACCGGGGTTCTGAAGAGGCTGGTTAACCCTTCCACTTTTGTCCAGGCTCTGCTCCACAAAGGAGTTGAGCCAATCTTTCTTTTTAGATTAACCTGATAGCCCTCCCAGAAATCTTTGGACTCCTCGAAGCTAATGACTTCTTTAAGCAGATTAATGGATTTCAGGTGGAGGGTGAATTCGTATGAGCAGTGAGGGCAGGATAAAAGATGCTCATCCAGTCTCTTCTTCAGGGGCGATTCTAACTCGGCATAACTGAGGATCAGCTTTTTAGCCTTTCTACACTTCATGTCTTATCCCCATCTTTTTTAATAGTTGAGGATGGTGCTTGGTCAGCTCACTTCGCAGTTTGGATCGTGCTCTATGTAAATACCACCGCACAGTAGCTTGTGGCATGCCAGTTATCTGGGCAACCTCCTTAATATCTAACCCCTCCAGATCCCGCAGGACAAAAACCGCCTTTTGTCTCGGATTGAGCGCCGCCATGGAATCATTAATCGCCCATTTTATTAAATTGCGCTGATAAATTTTCTCTACATCTTGCTTCTTTTCCTTCAGTTCGCCGAATATGTTATCTAAAAGCTCATGCTTATGCTTCTTATGTTTTCGGATGAAATCAATAGAAGCATTAATGGTTATTCGATAAAGCCAGGTGGAAAGCTTCTTGGTGGTGTCAAAGTTGACCAGATTTTGATAGGTCTTGACAAAAACTATCTGCGAGATATCTTTGGCGTCTTCATAATCACCCACCATCTTGTAAGCGATGCTGGCCACCTGGGTTTTATACTTATCTACGATCTGTTGGAAAGCGCTCTGGTCTCCTTTCTTCGCCCTCTCAATGATGTCTAAAAGATCCTTGTCCTCTGCGCTGGACTCTGTTCTATTGGACTTCTTTTGCGTAATCTTGGAGTCGGCATCCTTTTTTCCTTCTTTAACGAACTTTTGCTCCCCAAATTTAGCAGAGATCATTTATCCTTCTCGCTTTTTGATACGTTTTCGGCTGAAAGACCGTTTGTTAAGGTAATTTTAAGCTACCTTCGGTCTTCCAAATAAGCCAACATTCCGTTCTTTATGTCGTACAGCACCCACACTCAAACTGTATGGTGGTGTGCTCGATCCCAAATCTTTCCTTAAGCTGTGATTGGAGCTGGTTTAATATATTCTGGGCAGAGTGGATGCCTAAGTCTTTTATCATCACATGGCAAAAGAGTGCTAAATCTTCAGAAGAAATGCTCCACACGTGCAACTCATGCAGGTTTTCGACTCCCTTCACTTTTCTTAAAACGGATTTCACTTCACAGAGTTTCAGATTTCTGGGCACCCGCTTCAGAAGAAAAATTCCCAGGGTCAAAAACACAACGAATTTCATTTTTTCTTGTACACAGTAACGAGAGTATATAGAATCAGTCATTGTGTGATGTCCGAATTTGAGAACTAAAGAATACCACTAGCAATAACTAAAATACCCCCCTGGTAATTTAATAGATTTTTCTTGAAACGCAATATTTTTAGAAGGAATTTGAGGTTTTTAAAATATAAGGCTTGAAATCGACGAAGCATGAAAAAGTTCTTTTCTCGGTTGGGCAAATAAGAAATGTCAACTGAAAAAGTGTTTTGGAGTGCAGAAGCTTGCTTCTGCGGTTCTAAAGGTAAAACCAACTTCGCACCAGCAAGCTGGTGCACTCCAACTGACACCCCAGCGCGTAGGCAAGCCTTTATGGCTTGTCCGCAGGATCTTGAGACCAGCCAAGGCATAAAGCCTTGGCTACGCGTCTTTATACCCCTCTCCCTAACCCTGCGAAGCATTCATACGAATCTCCCACAGGGGGAGAGGGAACTTTTTTCCCTCCCTCGATGGGAGGGATTAAAGGAGGGTGATTCGTAGGTCATGCATCCCCCGATTCATCGGGGGTGCTTGACAAATTCATATCAATGCACACGCATCTTTATTTGTCAACCAGCCCTTTGGTTCGGCTTTGCTCCCTTCGACCTTGCTCAGGGACAGTGAGCGAAGTCGAACTGTCACCACCCTGAGCTTGTCGAAGGGCGGGCATGGTTGACCTACATGTCTTCCAACCGTTATGGATCGCAATGAAGCGGTGGTGAACCGTCACGGAATAGATAGTTTATCAGATAGACAACGTCTCCTATATCTATTACTCCGTCACAGGTGACATCACCTGTTTCCCAAAGAGAGGGCGGTTGTCCACCTCTGTAAAGGTAGTTTATCAAAAAGACCACATCTCCGAGGTCAACCTTTCCATCACAATTGACATCGCCGGATTCATAGTATCCTGTCCAGAATCCACCCACCAAAATGTAATTGTCTCCTTGCATGCTCCCTGTGACCGGTTGCCCAACTGAGGACATGATGAAATAAACATCCGAGCTTGCCGGCTGTATGCCATTGTTCAGATTGTCCCAATCTATTGTGTAACCATTACCCCATGAAAGTTGGGAGATAAAAACCAATAGCGTGAAGAATCCAACCGATAGCAAAATCCTTTTAATTTTACTTTTTGAAAGACTCATAATTTCCTCTCCTTCTTTTTGGTTCCCGTAGGGACAGCCCTTGTGGCTGTCCGCTCTTTAAGAGGTGTTCGGGATTGTGCATCCCGAACAGAAGCACCGGGATTCAATCCCGGTGACCTCACGATGGACAGAGATTCATCCTGAAGGACAAACCCTGTTCCTATATTCAACTTCTCCTCTTTTCTGTTACCGTCGAAAGGTGGTTTTTGGAGTGCGAAAGCTTGCTTTCGCGATTTCTTGAAATTCAGTGAAACCGCACCAGCAAGCTGGTGCACTCCAACTGACACCCCAGCGTAGGCAAGCCTTCATGGCTTGCCAGCCAAGGCATAAAGCCTTGGCTACGCGTCTTTATACCCCTCTCCCTAACCCTCTCCCACTGTA
>JAGMFA010000120.1 GCA_023127875.1 Candidatus Zixiibacteriota bacterium | reverse complement strand
AAGCCAAAAACAGGCCTCAAGGTGCCCGAACTACTGGGCTCGTCTGAGCAGAATTCGCATAGGGGAGAAAAAATCAATGCGAAGCTCGTATGAGTGCATACGCACATTCATACGAATAATAAGATGTAAACTGTTTACTGCTCCTCTTAATAAATGATATCCCCAGAGATTGCTTTCATTTCTCTTGACTCTGCATACTGTTTATGATATTTTGGTTCAAAAATAGTCGGTTGAAATTCTTTAAATTTGAAGATTGATGATTTCGTTGGAAGTTAGAAATCTGGGAAAATGGTTTGGCAAAAGAAAGGTGTTTGCTGAGATAATTTTTTCCCTACAGGAGAAAAGCTCACTGATTGTTACTGGAAAGAATGGATCGGGCAAGACCACTTTGCTTAAAATCATTTGCGGGCTTATTTCACCCACCAAAGGCGAGGTTTTGATCGGCGAAAATGGGAAAAACCTCACCAGAGATGAAAGTAAAGATCTTTTTGGTCTGGTTATGCCCGATCTGGAGCTTTATGGTGAGCTGACCGCTCTGGAGAATCTTGTGTTTCTGTCTCGCATCCGGGGCTTAAATACTGACAAAAATGAACTTAGTGAAAAGATAGCAAGGGTGGGTCTTGCCGAAAGAGAAAACGACTTGGTTTTTTCCTTCTCCTCTGGAATGAAGCAGAGACTCAAATATGCTTTTGCGTGGCTGAATGACCCCAAAATTCTCATTCTGGACGAACCGACTGCCAACTTAGACCAAGAAGGAATATCACTGGTGGATCAGATAATCTCTTCGCAGAAAGAAAGTGGGATTTTGATCTTAGCCACCAACGAGAAGGCGGATTTAAAATATGGTGATCAGATCATCCAGCTGGGCAACTAAGTCAGCCTGGTTATTGGCAAAGGATTTAAAGTGCGAGTTCCGCACCCGCTATGCCCTGAATGCCATCCTTATGTTTGCCCTTACTACCTTAGTGGTGGTGAGTTTCTCGTTCGGGGCTTCCTCTTTAAGCTCGCGGTTGATCTCGTCGCTTTTGTGGCTGGTGATATTCTTTTCTTCTATGTCCGGTTTGGCTCAGGTTTTCGTTAAAGAAGAGGAAAGCAGGACGGTTAACGTATTAAAACTGGTCGCCACGCCCAGCACCGTTTTTTTGGGGAAATTTCTGTTCAACTTATTCCTACTTCTGCTTTTAGAAATTGTAATTGTTCCTCTATTCATAATCTTGATGAACTTATCCATTTTGAACCTATGGCTTTTTTTATCGGTTCTTCTGTTAGGAAGCCTGGGGCTGGTCTGCGCCACCACCATCATAGCCGCAATTATTTCCAAGGCGCATGTCAAGGGCGCACTTTTTGCAGTGTTGTCTTTTCCCATCCTTCTGCCGTTGTTGATAACCGCCATAGACGGAACCAGATTATCCTTAGAAGGAGAAGCTTTCTCTGCCGGCTGGGGCGATTTAAGACTGCTTATCTCCTATGTGGTGGTGATGTTTGTGGCGTCGCTTTTGTTGTTTGATTTTGTATGGAGTGAATGATAGTAACAAAAACTTTATAGATTTTTTTGAGATTTTCGTAGCCGAGCCTTCACGGCTCGGGAGCCTTGGCATGAGCCATCTGGTTCATACCAAGCCATAAAGGCTTGGCTACGCGTAAAGATAGAAATTTTCAGAGAACAATAATTTGTCCATCGGATAGCAAGACGTTAATGAATCATTGCAAAGGACGTTGACCGTATGTGGTGGAAGATATTTTTGCTGATCTGGATATGCGGTGTGATCGTTGCCGCTTTCCTTTTGCCAGCGCCGCAGTCCCAGTTGGGCGAGGTATCAAGGATTTTCTTCTTTCATGTGCCTGTGGCATGGATAGCGGTTTTAGCTTTCTTTTTCTCTTTTGTTTTCAGCATCCTTTATCTAAAGAAAAAAGATTTAACTTACGACGCCAAGGCATCTGTGGCGTCACGATTAGGTCTTTTGTTTGCAATTTTAGCCACTATCTCTGGCTCAATATTTGCCAAATCCACCTGGGGCTCTTTCTGGAACTGGGATCCCCGGGAGGCCTCCATTTTCATCCTGCTTTTGATCTATGGAGCTTACTTTGCTTTAAGATCGGCAGTGAACTCCGAGGAAAGAAAAGCAGCGCTCTCCTCAGTTTATGCTGTCTTAGCTTTCCTCACCGTCCCGTTCCTGGTGTTCGTGGTTCCAAGGGTTTATCAGTCACTTCACCCCACCGATTCGGTGATAAACGTAGAGTTGCACCTACAGATGCCACCATCTATTTTGACCACTTTTCTGGCATCGCTTCTTGGATTTACTTTTCTCTTTGTCTGGATATTCAAGCTTGAATGTGAGATAAATAAAATATCAAATAAACTGACGGAGGAATAAGGATGTCCTCAAACTATGTGGCCATGATGGTCACACTTGTTATCTGGATCGGTGTGTTCTTCTATCTTCTCAGGCTGGATAGAAAAGTCAAAAAACTTGAAAAACAAATAAACCGCTCCTAAATCCGATTTGCTTTTGACTGATAACTTTTATGCGCCTTATAATCGGTCCTTCAAATTTGAAGAACTGATCCATGAATAAACGATTTCGCACGATTCTAAATTCCATCTCCCCTCCCAGGACTGTTTTGTTCTTTGCAATTGTTTTCATAATAGCGACAGTTTTCCTTACTCTATTCCGCTTGGGGTTTCTTTTAAAACATCTAAACCTTACCGCTGGAATCCCGTTGTTTACGTTTCTGCATTCTTTTGTTATAGGGGCGCGATTCGATGCGGTGGTGCTCAGCTATATTTTTATTCCGCTTTTCATCTTAAGCCATCTACCTTTTATCAGCATAGATCGCCTCAAGCCAAGCCGGACAATAATTGAAACGGTGCTCTTGGTTTGCTTAAGCCTTATTTTCTTTTTGAGCTTAGTGGACATCGAATATTATGGCGAATTTGGTACCCGTTTAAGCCACTGGGCGCTGGAATATACTGATCAGTTAGACATGATGTGGTACAGCATATGGTCTGCTTATCCGGTTACTTCATATCTTCTGTTGTGGGGAGCTGTTACTTTTGTTTTTGCGTTTCTGGTAATAAAAATAAGTGGTAAGATATTCGGTCAGAAGCGCAAAGAAAAAATCGGTCTTCGTTTTATATATTTCATATTGATTTTGGCACTTCTCTTTTTGGGAGCGCGCGGACGGTGGCAGCTTGCACCTATTGACTGGGGTCTGGCATACTTTAGCCCATACGGTTTTGCCAATCAACTGGCTTTAAATGGGACCTATACCCTGGGCAAATCTTATTGGGAGGATTATCGTCAAAAACGGGGCGAGTCCCTTGAAAAGTTTCATTTTTACCCAACAGGGGAAGCTTTATCCACTGTTCAAGAATTATTGACAAATCCAAAAGAAAAGCCTTCTGATTCTCTTCATTCCCTGGCTCGCTGGTATTACCCCAAATCTGAATTAAAAGAGACAAAAGATTACAATGTGGTCATAATTTTATTGGAGAGCTGGCTGGCGCGTTATGTGGGATCATTAGGAGGAAAGCCGGACGTGACCCCCAATTTTGACAGTCTTGCCCAAAATGGTATTTTGTTTGAGAACTTCTTCGCCACCGGCACGCGCACCAATCGGGGAATGGTCTCAATCTTTTGCTCATTTCCCTCACAACCTGGACGTTCCATCATGAAACAGTTTTCCGCCAATCGTCCATTTATATCCCTCGCCCACATTTTGGAAAAACGGGGCTATCAATCCGTCTTAATCTATGGTGGTGATTTGCAATTTGACAATATGGAGGGCTTTTTGAGAAGCCAGGGGATTGAGAAGTTCGTCGGTGAGCCTGACTTCCCTTCCGAGACAAGATTAGGTAAGTGGGGTGTTCCCGATCATATTGTCTTTGAGAGAGCCAACCAGGAGTTTGCAAAATTTGATGACCAACCTTTTTTGGGAGTCATAATCACCTTAAGCAATCACGAGCCTTTTCTTTTACCCTCATCAGATTTCAAAATCTTTCCTGAAGACGTTCCTCACTCCGATTATCTGAACGCTTTTTACTATTCCGACTGGGCTCTGGGGCAGTTTTTTCATGACGCAAAAAAACAACCTTATTTTGAAAATACCCTATTCGTTCTGGTGGGAGATCATGGAAAGCTTATGGAAACACAAAGTGACCTGCCCTGGGATAGATTCCATATCGCCTGTCTGATCTACGCACCGCATATCTTGGGATCACCCAGAAGGATTTCTACTGTGGCAAGCCAGACCGACCTTATTCCCACCATCCTTGGCATTCTGGGCAAACCAACTCTTCACCAATCCTGGGGTCGGGACATCCTCTCCCTTCCTCCCGACGATAATGGCTTCGCCATGATGTTGGATGGAGATCTGATCGGCTGGTTGGAGGGACCTTATTTTTTCATCGAACGGATAGGGGTAAACTACTCACTTTACGAAATTCATGAGGATCCACTTCAGAGGAATGACCTATCTTCAGAACTGCTTGATCTAGTAGGAGAGCTTCAGACCAAAGAACGCTCATTTCTCCAACTCAGCATTGAGATGATGACCCGACAAAAGCTCACAGCTCAATAGACTCAAGTACCTTGAAGTGTAGATCTTTTAGGCGTGCTGAAAAACCCAGAATTTGTCCCACACCTTCAACTTCCTTCGGAAAACGAGCGATTCTTCTTGTTGCATACAAGACAGGAATATGGTATTTTATGAATAGGGCTATGCTGAGGTAGTATTTAGACGCCCATGCTCAAAGGTTTAAAACGCGGAAATTATTTAGTATAGAAAAAGTATGATAAAAACTGAAATGATAATCAACCAGGCCTAAACAATTAAACCCCTCAAACAAAGGAGTGGAGTTATGAGGCAGTTTAAAAAATGTGGCATTTTATTGCTGATTCTTCTTATGGTGAGTCCAGTTGCGATCTGGGGAAAGGGCAGTAAGGAAGGTGGTCTTACTTCGGATGTTATCCGGGAGGTCTGTCAATCCTTCAAGCTGGACGCTACAACCCGCGCCCTAATGAACGCTTTAACTAATAACGACATCAAGAAACTGACGTTGAACCGCCAGAAATATGTAGCCCACGACAACCTGTTCAACCACAAGATTAAAACCAAGGGGATCACCAATCAAAAAAGCAGTGGTCGATGCTGGCTATTTGCCGGACTGAACATCATGCGTCCTAAGGTGATTGAAAAATGTGACTTGAAGGAATTTGAATTCTCCCAGAGCTATCTCTTCTTCTGGGACAAGTTCGAAAAGGCTAATACCTTTTTGGAACTGATCATCGAGACAAAGGATCGTGATCCTTTGGATAGAGAGCTTACCATGATACTAAAGAGTCCTTTTTCTGACGGTGGTTTATGGATTTACGTGGTGGAGCTTATAGAAAAGTATGGTGTAGTTCCTAAAAGCGTGATGCCGGAGAGTGAGCAAACCAGCAAGACAGCAATGATGGATCGGCTCGTCAGCCGCAAGCTTCGTCAAGACGCAGCGATTTTAAGAGAAATGAGCCAGGATGGTGCAACGCTTGGTGAACTGAGAGAGCGCAAAGTGGAGATGCTTAAAGAAGTTTACCGGATGCTGGCACTGAACTTCGGGGTTCCTCCCACGGAATTTCAATGGCGATACGAGAGCAAAGATACGGTTGTCAGTGAAGTTAAAACGTATACGCCTCAGAATTTTTTCAAGGAGGTTGTGGATGTTGATTTAAGAGACTATGTCCCCATTTACAATCACGCGGTGCACCCTTATAATAAACTTTATCAAATGCGCTTAGCCCGAAACATTTATGATCGTCCAGACAACATTTTCATAAACTTAGACACCAAACAGATGGGGGAATTTGCCCTAAAGCAACTATTGGATAACCAGCCGGTCTATTTTGCCTGCGATGTCGGTAAAGAGAACAACTCGGAATACGGTATCATGGCCCCTGAAATCTACGATTATGAAACCTTCTACGGAATGGATTTTTCCATGAGTAAGGCAGATAAGTTTCGCTATCGGGAAAGCCACTCCACCCACGCTATGGTGTTCGTAGGCGTGGATACGCTGGAGGGGAAACCAACAAAGTGGCTGGTGGAAAATAGCTGGGGAGATAAGAAAGGCAACAAGGGATACTGGACTATGTATGATGAGTGGTTCGATGAATATGTTTACAAAGTAATAATCAACAAAAAGTATTTGCCAAAACCGGTGTTGGATATTCTAAAAACTAAGCCGATTGTGCTTCCCCCTTGGGATCCGATGTAATCGATCCCAACTAAGGAAAAAAACTGCCAAGGCAATGCTTAGAGGTTTCCGAAAAAGTAGTTGGAGAGATCAAACTTACTAAGAGGAGCAGGAAA
>JAGMFA010000012.1 GCA_023127875.1 Candidatus Zixiibacteriota bacterium | reverse complement strand
AATAATAAGATGTAAACTGTTTACTGCTCCTCTTAGTAAGTTTTTTTTCTAAGAAAGACCCGACAGAATCCCATCGATGCAAGCATACTAAAAAAGGGTTCTATTGGAGTTCTGAAACGTGATTCAACCAAGGGGCCGGTAACTACTAAAAAGTAAAGGATTACCAAGACAAAAAGCACAAGGGTTCTCTTTTTGACATAAGGCGTAAACAATCCAATCACAGCAAATAAAAGTATGGTGACTTGGTAAAATAAGCCTCCTAAAAAAACAATAAGTATGCCTTTGGGTGCATTTTTGACTCTGTTTTTCCACAGAAGTTTCAGGCCAGAGGAAATTTTACCTCTGGAAAATAGAATGAGGATATCGTGCGACACTGCCGTTTTGAAGCCCAACTGTTCAAAAGACTTGCCTGTAAAATAGAGTAATAAAGGAGTGAAACCCAAAGGTATGGTTAAATTGGTAAGCATTCCCATAAAATGAATCTTAGCATAAATCATAGGTGCTTTCTTGATATGCTCCAATCCTATTTTTCTTCCTAACCGGGCTACTTCAACTGGATTGTTGGTATCGACTTGGGGAGGGTTTTCGGCTCTAACCCGAAGCTCATTTTTTAAAAGGTCAGAGGCCTCTTGAACACTGATCTTCTTGAGATTGGCTTCTAACATGGCGGCATGCCAGGGTAATAGGTTTATCTCCACTATCACCAGCTTTTTGAACACCACAAAATTACGTGCATACCACGGGCTTAAAGTAACATAATACATTGCCAAGAATAGAAGAGTGGGGATTACAAGCTTGGAGATTTCTTTTCTGTATAAATACATTAAGAAGATAACCAAAAAGATGGGCAGATATAAACTTACCACTCTGGTCAAGGTAGAAAGCCCCAAAGCAAAAGCGCTGATCAAAAGATGGTGTGTTTTTCTGTGTTGAATATAAGCTATAAAAAAGTAAAAAGCGAAAAGTAGTAAAAAAGAAAAAAGTGTTTCAGTCAAAAGTTGAGCAGAAAAAAAAGAGACATTCGGGCTAAGAGCAAACAGAAGCGATGCTATAAAGGATAGCTTTTCAGAAGCGGTTATTCTAAGAGCCAAGAGAAAAAGTAGAATCACAGTAAGTGCTCCAACCATTACCTGGGCTGATACTACCAATAGGGGATGCTTACCTAAGATAGCATAAAGCAGAGCAATAAAAAGGGGATAAAGAGGAGGTCGAGAATGTTCGGGCTGATAAGGAGGTATCGAATCTGCTGAGAAAATGTGATTTTCTATTACATTTATAGCCAACCTATTATATTCTCTACCGTCTGGGGATAAAAAAAGTTTTGAAGGATCGCGCACTGCAGGCAGAGTAAAAAGAAACCTGCATAACAAAGAGATCCCTGCAAGAATAAGAATTAATCTTAATCGTTTTGGAGTTCTTATGGGATCTATTGTGGACTTGATGAATTTATACATCTGACAAAACGGCTTTTAGAGAATGCCCGGCTGGGTTGTATTTTTCAGCCCAATTTGAAGATGGGAGTAAAATAAACGAAATGGATAAAACCAGGAAGTAAATTCTCTCATCACGTTTCTTGATCTGAGAGGGCATAGACTCAACCCGAGATTGAATATCTTATCTCCTTATATTTCTTTAGCCAGATTAGGCACAAAGCTTGGACATATTTAAGAGAAAAAATCCTATTTGTCAACAAATTATGTTTGCGTCCACTGATGCGATATAATTAATTGTTCCTTCAGGATGAATCCAAAATTTTTCTCAAGCTTCGGGATTATGTTTCACCGCGTAGGCACCCGTACGGGTGCCAGCCAAGCCATAAAGGCTTGGCTACGCGACCCAATAACGTCTTGAGAATCAATGAGTTACCAACACCCACAAGAAGATAACGAAATCAAGAAAGCAGAAAATCCAAAAAATGCAAAACTTTTTGTTACTTCATTTCTTAAACCCTTTGGTATCAACCACACAGACTTCAAACCTTGTCAATACCTATGACTTTGGACGCATCCACAAATTATAAAGAGAGCTCTGAAAAAGTCCCTTGATTGTAGTTGCTCGATTTATCGAGCTCCCCCAAAGCCCAATAAATTGGGCAACTACAATAGCCCCGCCTTCGGCGGGGTTTGCTCCCTTTGGAGCACACTTTTTCATAGGTCTCATAAAAAGAACTCTGAAAAAGCAGGTAGGGCGAACACTCCATGTTCTCCTCTCCCAGTAGTCTTTCAGAGATCTCATAAAAAAGATTGGTTGAAGCTCAGAGCAGGGTGGCGTGGTTTAAAACAGACCTTTTCACTAGGCGGCGCACTTGGGTGTCCGATATGTATCCGGTCATTACAAAACAGGGGGAGGCCTGGAAAAAAAGCGGCCCTCAGAGATAGGGCAGGGGTTCAACACCCCCGCCCTAACAGTAAAAAAAGCGGCGCAGGCTCGCGTCCGAACCTGCGCCACATACGCTACTGGTTATCTGAAGTGGGTTCAGTCACATCCCGGTGGGTCACCGCCTCTGAAAAGATAGTTGATTAGATAAACCACATCTCCGATGTCAACCACTCCATCGCAATTGGCATCTCCCGCGTCCAGAGGAAATGGAGGGGGGTCTCCTTTATATAGATAGTTGATCAAGAATACCACATCGCCGATATCCCAAACCCCATCTCCGTTAGCATCTCCGCGCAAGAATAGTTCCACCTTCACCATATCCCAGCCTTTATGCCCCAGAGCGTCGGTCATCTCCACGTTCACCATATATCCATGTCCAACTGGAAAGAGCTCCGGGTCTGGATACCAGGGATAATGATATGTTCCCGGTTCGATCTCTTCAATGTCTGGGGTAGTTGCGACGGTGTAGCAGTCGGCTTCGGCGGTGCTGTCTTTAGGAGAGACGATTACCAGCTCGATTAAGGGGTTTCCGGAAAATCCTTTTGAAACGTCCCATGGTCCTGTCTTCTCAGTGCCAGTCCAGGGGTCCATGTAGTCGATATATGGGGGAAGCAGGCAGAAGGAATTCACCACAGTGACGTGATTTTTGTCTCCGGTGATCACATCCTCACCCCTCACCCAAAGCTCCCGTAAAAGCCTGGCTAAAGTTACACTTTTCCCCTGGAGGTGTTTCACTGGTTGGAACACGCACTCCCCGCAGTGTTTTTTGATATATTTATCGAGGGCGGGTTTTTTTGCCTTCACCTTGGTTCCTGTATTAGGATTAGTACCTGCATAACCGGCTATTTCTGTCACCATCTGTTTGTCGGTCATGGCTCCATTTTTATTCAGACAAGGATATCCGTTGTTTGCCCAGTATTTCAAGCAGGCGGCCATAGCGGTGGGAGAACATCCCCGGTTTTTTCCATCCTTCCCGTTAGGATAGAGATTATGTTGATTAAAATGTGGGACCCCTTTATTATAACCAATCAAGCACCATTTTCCCCTTTCCTCCATCTCCACTCCTTCTGTGTCCGGATAATCAGGAACGGGACAAACGGTGATATACATTTCTGTGATGTTGTCGCCCGGAGAGGAGAAATAAATGTCTAAGGGAATGGTTTCTGAAGGAAAATTGAAAACTTCCGGAAAGATGATGTTCACCTCCGGAGGATAAGGATCATAATACTGAACGATGGTATCCGAGCTGTAACTTTCTGGCGCATTGTACATGTCTGCCCTGATCATATAATATCCCTCTGGCAGACCTGAAGGGTCCCATTTCGCCTGCCATCCATCTCCTCCCGGCTGAAGCGTGTCCACCGGATCCTGCCAATAGGTGGTACCGTCCATGTCCGTCCAAATCCAGTGCCAGACTCCATCAAAATAATAGAAGTCAGTAAATACCACTCTGGACATAGGTTGAAAATCGACAGCCTGGATGGTAAGGGTGTCGGAGAAGTAGTTCTTATCCCAGATACAGGTATCATTCGGCTCCACAATCGTGGTGACCGGATCGGGATAGATGCAGAAAGAGTCTTGACATGTGGCAGGTGGCGGGAACCAGGCTCCTCCCATCAGGTCGCATTCTTCTTCGGTGGCAGGCATACACACAGGGTAATCCCCCTCGATTAGCTGACAGCACCCCGACTCAGGAGGACACACCACAATCTGGATAAGGAAATCAACGCCCAAACCCCAGTCATCCAGCATGGTGCCCCAAGCGCCATTATAGTACTCAATGCTGCGGCTGGAAGCTTGACTCCCATCATCGCTTAAAATGGAGAGGGTATCCCCTATATCGATCTTGGGATGGGAGTAGCCCACATGAATTGGCTCACCTCCTGTTAAGTTCAATGGGACCATCTCGGTTTCAACCACATTCCACTCCGGATACCATACCAGCTCGGAATTGGGGATGACAAACTCGGCGATGGCTCCCGAAGGTGGTGCCGGATCCAGAGGATACATACCATCCGAGTTCCACACATAGATAAAAGCATCGGGATTACCGGAGCTTCCTCCTTCATAAAATGCGATCCGAATTTCCTTAAGATAACAATCATAGGGAATATCAAACCGCTCATTGAAAAAGTCATCGCCATACGCATCCGGGATTGGCCAATAATAGTAAGAGTCGCCATGATAATACAAGGTGTCGCAGAAATCTTTGATGACAGTCGCCTTCTCCGGAGCCACATCTGTTGCTGGCTTTTTCTCCTTCAGGGTGGTGGGATCGAGCTTTATTTTGTTAAGAGAATTTGAATCCTTTTTGTCTGCGGCATAAACCGCGAAACTAACCAAGATCACCAACAAGACCGCAAAAAATACCACTTTCTTGTTCATTTCTTCCTCCTATACTAAAAGACAGGTTAACGAAGAATAGGTTATTCCCCCTCTAACGCTCTGTCTATTACCCATAAGTCGCGCGATCGAGAGTTGAAGCGGTTTTGTCATTCTGAACGAAGCGAAGCGGAGTGAAGAATCTCCTGTCAAAACCTGCGTAAAATTGAGATTCTTCCCCCGCCTTTGGCGGGGTCAGAATGACAACCCTCGAGATGTGGGTAATAGTTAACTCTAACGCTCTGGTGCCACGGAAACTACATCACGAATATGGCACCGAGGTTAATACAATTATTTAGAGTATCTTACATAAAACCTCCTCTGGTAAAAAGATTGACCGGTTTGGTCCACCAATGTTTCCCAGATTCAAGAATTGTGATACTCCCGCATAGGAAAGCAAAACGGAGTATCGCTTTCCACCCCACGACATACCAATTGGAGGACTACTGATTCTTAACTATTTTTTGGATAAATCTTTAGAATTTTATCGGCGAAAATTCACCTTTCTCCCCAAAAATCCGGGATGGATTGTTCTCTTTTTGGCAACCCAACAGGAGACGAACTGATATGTTTATGATATACTATCTCCTCCGCCAATGTAGACTTTTTTTGTCCCCTTCCAATTTTCAATATAGTCTATTGTCTCTCTTTGTCAAGAAAAAAATAATAGAGGTCTTTAAAAAAATGGGGTGAGAGTGGTACGTGGAATTCATAGGAGTTGTTTATCAGGCAAAATCTGATATATTTAAGCCCAGAATGCATCATCTGAATTCAGGAGCAAAGACAAAACGGGATTTAACTTCAGGTTCAATCCCTAAAAGCATCTTCTATCTGGCCGGACCTGTGGTTGCCACCATGTTTTTGGAGACTGCTTTCTCTATTGCGGATATCTTCTGGGTGGGGAAGTTGGGAGCGGTCTCATTGGCCGCGGTCATCTCCAGCACCTTTTTGATCTGGATCATCTATTCGCTGGTGGGAGCCATCTCGGTAGGAGTTACCGCCCTGGTGGCAAGATTCATCGGTGCCAGGCAGCCCGATCAGGCCGCCTTTAGCGCCAGACAAGCCTATCTGTTTTCCATATTTTTCGCTCTGGGGGTGAGCATTCTCGGAGTCATGCTCGCTAAATCGGCCTTCATCCTGATGGGCACGGAGCCGGATGTGACTCATCTGGGAGTTCGATACCTCAGGATAATCTTTGCAGGGGCCATCTTTTTCTTTCTGCTCGACGTGCTGTCAGCCGTCTTTCGGGCATCCGGCGACACCAAGACCCCCATGCTGGTGATCATGGCCAGTGTGGGGTTGAACATCGTTCTGGATCCGGTGCTGATTTTCGGATGGGGTCCCTTTCCGCGAATGGGGACCGATGGTGCTGCCTTAGCCAGCATATTCTCTCAAGGGGTGGCAAGTGCGCTTTTCATTCTCCTGATCATCCGGGGGAAGCTGGCTTTTAAGTTCTCGCTTCTGCCCAAGCTGGACTTGGACTTCTCCATGGTCTGGCGGATTTTGCGCGTCGGCATTCCAGCCTCGTCCGCCTGGATACTTTTCAGCGTCGTGTACCTGTTCATAAACAGGATCGTAGCTTTGTTCGGCACGGAGGCTATTGCCGCCTTAGGGATCGGCAACCGTATGGAGTCGGTCTCTTTTCTCACCTGCTTTGGCTTATCCATAGCCGCCTCCACTCTGGTGGGACAGAATCTGGGAGCGGGCAAGCCGGAAAGAGCAGCTCAAGCCGTCTGGCAGACAGCCGGGATAGCGGTTTTGGTCACCAGTTTTGTAGGCGTAATGTTTTTCACCTTCCCCCGGCAGATCGCATCTGTTTTCATCTCCGATCCAAAAGTGATTGAGATCGGAATCGGATATTTGAGAATCCTGGCAATATCCCAGATATTCATGGCGCTGGAGATCGTGTTCGAGGGCTCCTTTGCAGGAGCGGGCAACACCATCCCCCCCATGATCGTCTCCATCTTCGGTTCCCTTGCCCGCATCCCAATAGCTTATCTTCTGGCTGTCCATTGGGGCATGGGAATAACCGGAGTATGGTGGGCTATAGCTTCGACCAGCATAGTCAAAGGGATAGTGTTGGCTTACTGGTTTAGTAAAGGAAGATGGAAAACCCAGAAAATTTAAAAAAAGCTTCCCAACAGATTAAACAGATTAAGGTTATGTAAGCAATTCTTACCTGTTCAATCCATTCCATCTGTTGAGAATGATTTGTCCGCAGAAGTCTGGGAGGGGGATGAAAAATACGAGGAAACTTCGGAAATTTTGAAGCTTGACAAATTTCTGGTTCGGATTATACTATAAGAAGAGAGATACTATGGATCCTGCGGTATGCTCGTACGGGCACACCTGCGGACAAAATGCTAAATCCCTGATTTTAATGTTCCCTGCGGGAGGTAGGTATGAGAAATTTAGCAAGATATTTGACTTTGGTCCTTTGGTTGTTTCTTTTCAATTATGGACTGGCAGAAGAGCCTGAGTTGATCTTTGATATGCCGGTTGAAGGCAAGGCAATAGGAGGTGATATTTTAGATGCAAAGCTGATTCTGTCATCTCAGGAGAAGTTATCAGTAGTGACGCCTCAAGGAAAGGAATCCTACCAAATGAACCTAAAACCAAATCAAGGATTGGTCACTTCTGAGGATGGAGAGTTCTTTGGAATAATCACCTACTCCAAAGATGCATCCCCTGGCTTTCTGGCGGCAAAATCGTTCGAGTTCTATTCCGCTGAGGGGAATAAGCTCTGGGAGATACAGAATCCGGAGGTCTCCGATTTTTATATTTCCAAAGGAGCCAAGCTGGTGGTGGGAATTTCCTGCGGTGAGGGAAGCTTAGAATCCCATCTGGTATTTTATAATCACACCGGTGATTTGATCTCAAGCACCAAGGTTAGATTACCACAAGGGATTTCTTTTTCATCAGAGGGGAAACATGTCTTCGTCAACAGTGCCAAAGAGGGGCTTTTGGCATTTGATGATTCAGGCGATTTGACAGCTAACTTTGGGCTATGTGATAGATTCGCCATCTCCTCAGATGGGAAGCATGTGGCAACAATTTCTGCGGGGAATTTAAAATTCCATCATCAAGGTAAACTAACCGGAAACCGACTGAAGATAAATCCTTTAGTTAGAGGAATGTCTTTCTCTCCAGAGAATAAATACCTGAGCGTCATCGACAAGAAAAACCTCTATCTGATCGAAGCTGAAACAGGAAAGACTTTATGGCAACATACCCTGGATCAACTGGAGCTATCTTTTATCTCTGTGGATATATCCAGTGATGCCGAAAAGATAATTGCCGGGATAGATTTTGATAAAGGAAGAAAATTTCCGCTTGAAGAAAGACATACCAAAGGTTTGATTTTTATTTTCGATAAAGATGGAAAGATCATATGGAAAAAACAGCTCTCCTATAAGCTCTGGAGTGCTTTCTTCCCCCGGGTGCAATTCTCCTCTGACGGGAAAGGGTTTTGCGTAATAACCAGAGAAAAGATCTATGTATTTAAAGGCAATGGAGAAGAGAAATGATTCCCCCTTTTCGAATACACAAGCCCAATTCAAAAATCAACCCCGTTTTTAAATCCTGCAAGATGTATGAAACTTATTCTCCTGGATACTGCTTACTTTAACTGCCGTCTGCTTACTGCCTACTGCCATCTGCTTTTTTAAATCTTGCAAGAAGTATGAAAATTGTTGCATATGAACATGGCTGAGAGGAAGCCAGCTTTTACAACTCTTCCCTCAATACAAGATAACCCCCCTCCTCCTTGTAGGGTAATCCCAAATAACACAACAGATTAACCTCACCATCCCAAATTTAACAGGCGGGAAGGCATCTCTGTCCGATGGCATATAATTTGCTTAAACCTCCAATTGAAATGATTTTTTACCAAGGATGCAGTCAAGGTCCGAATTCTGGATACATAGAAAAAGTGAAACCATGAAGAGCAATTTGTTTGAACTGGGTTTTGTTCATTTAGATGATCTGATTTTTCACCAAACCTGCGATTTTAACCGGGTCTGTCGGCTGGCAGATCAGATTAAAAGGGACGGACATTTGAAAAACCCGGTGTTGGTGGCAAGCTTTTCCAATGGATCCGTAGGACCGGTTAAAAATAAACCTGCTGGTCTGTCTTCTGAGGGAAGTGGAAAACTTCTGGTTCTGGATGGAGTTAATCGGATTTCCGCCTTAAAGCTTTTGGGCTTTCCAGATGTGCTGGTTCAAAAGGTGGACTTGATGGATGCAAAGGTGGAGCTTACCTCCTGGAATCATCTGATATTCAAAATCAAAAAGGAGCAGTTAATAGAAAAACTCAAAGATTTGGATCTTGAAATATCCCCCTGTGGCTGGAATTGGAGGAAAGAAGCTTTGGAGGATCAAAGGACGATCTGTTATCTTCTTTTCAGAGATCATTCTGAACTGGTGGTCAGCCAAAGAGATTCATCTGCCGAAAGCCGGGTGAAAAACCTCTACCGTGTGATCGCCATTTACAGCACCTCCTGGGAGATTTATCATCCCGGTTCGGATGAGGGCTTGTTTTCAGCATTTGACAGTTTTGAGAATAGTTCAGCTATGAATATACTTCCTGTATTCAAAAAGGAGGAGGTAACTGATCTGGTTTTCCGGGGAATACTTTTCCCCTTCGGCGTGACCAGATTTGTGATTCCTCAGCGGGTTTTGGGCTTGGAAGTTTCCTGCTCGGTTCTGGGTGATGGTGCATCACTTTCAGAGAAAAATCTGTTTTTAAAGGAGCTTCTGTCCTATCGGATAAAGAGCAAGAAAACCAAATTTTACGAAGAATCAGTTTTTCTTTTTAACGAATAATCTACTGCCTCTTTGTTCGTTTCTCCCATACCCTCATTTCCTCAGCCAGAGAAATGAGGGTTTTTGTTTTCATATGAACGCTTTTGTCAGCCTTGGAGTGCGGAAGCGAAGCTTCCGCAGCGTCCCGCCAAAGGCGGGGCGCACTCCTTTTCTTACTCTCTTTCAAATCGCCAAGATAATCAGTTGATAACCATAAGTTAGGTTCTGGAGTTCTGGAGTTTCAGGCAAAGATAATCGTTATCCGAGACCAACCCTGAGCTGCAAGATTCAGGGCAAACTCGGACGTTACACTTTTCCTCAACATTTAATCAAAACGTCACTCAAGGAGCACAGGGAGGTGGGCCGCTGCGGAAAAGATAGTTTATCAGCAACACCACATCAGCTAAGTCAATCACCGTATCACAATTAGCATCGCCAGTTTCGAAAATCTCTGGAGCACTCCCGCCTTTATAAAGATAGTTTATTAAAAATACCACATCCGCCAGATCGATAACCCCATCGTTTGAAGCGTCACCTCTTATTGCATATACCGTAACGGAGAGGGCATCCTGATCCACGTAGTATGGATTACCTCTGGATGTGGCTTCAAAATAGATTTGATCAATAGTGCCCAAGCTGGCATCATAAGGGATGCTCACCATAATTTCCGAGGTATCGATTTCTCCGGCATTCAGCTCCTTCCAATATGAACTCGGATCCAAGTTCCATCCCAATTGGTCAGATATGGTTACGTCAAATGTATCTGTAACCAGACCGGCGTTTTGCAAAAAGAACACCACCTCCACCTCATTAGCATTGACCGAGTTCACATCCTCTCCGGCAGCCACCAATACCCCATGCAGGGTGTCGGATGCTGAAAGCTGACACGAAAACATGGAACGACCATGTGTACCTGCCACTAGAGTACGGGTTGGCTGGTGCAAGGATAAATCATGCACCGTGGTTATAGGTAGGTTTGTGCCCAGAGGCATCCAGCTTCCCCCTAAGTTTTCGCTTTTGTAGACTCCTACATCTGATCCCACGTAGAGAACCGACGGATTCTGAGGATCAGCAATCACATCATTGATGGGTCCCTCCGGAAGATTAGAGGAGATGGATTGCCAAGAGGTGCCATAATTGGTGGAGCGATAGATATGAGGAAGCGGTGAACTGACCCGATGCCCGGAAAAGGTGACGTAGGCGATCGATTCATCATACGGGTCCGTCGCCACGCGAGTGACCCAGCGATCAGGAAGCCCCGTATCTATGTTGGTCCAGTTTCCTCCACCATTGGTGCTCATCCATACGTTGGCATCGTCCGTGCCTACATAGATCACCTGAGTATTTGAAGGGGCCACTGCGATAGTGGTTATGGTCCCATAGGTCAAGTTACCTCCACCAGGTCCATCGGTTAAGTCTCCACTTATGGCATTCCACCATCCTCCCCCATTGGTTGTCTTATACAGCCGATAGGTTCCATAATAAAGGGTGTTATGATCCAGAGGGTCCATAATAACCGGGGTGGACCAGTTACGACGATCGTAATCGTCTATTCCATCCATCACATAGCTCCAGTTGTAGCCTAAATTGGTGGATTTGCGCAACCATCCCCATTGATATTCGGCATAGATCACATTGGAGTTGGTATAATCCACATTGCAATAGAAACCATCCCCACCGTGAATGTGATCCCAGTCATCTGTTGCTCCGGTGAGAGTCCGCAGGGTGCCGTTATCCTGGGTTCCACCATATAGTCTTTGCGGGTTCAGATAGTCGATGGTGATAGCATAAAACTGGGTGGATGGCTGGCTGGTGCAAAGGCTCCAGGCTGTTCCGCCATTGGTGGAAAGGTATACCCCTCCGTCACAACCCAGATAGATTCGATTGTGCTCAATAGGGGATATGAACATGGCGTGATGATCTACGTGAACGGAATATCCCACTTCATTCCAGGAACTGCCTCCGTTTGTGCTCCGATACAGATCCACTCCCATGGCAAACACCCGATTAGGATCCGTGGGATCCACCCGAATGTTTCCAAAATACCATCCGAATCCTCCCAGGAAGCCGTCCAGGACCGAATCGTTGGTTTGAGTCCACGACTCTCCGTAGTTGGTGGATTTGTATACGCCCATGAACTGGCCAGGATGATTGCAATAGATGGCATAGAGTACATTGGGAGAGGATGCGCACACCGATAAGCCGATGCGTCCTACGTCATCGGCCGATGGGGGAAGCCCGGTGGTAAGTTGGTACCAGGTGTTTCCGCCATCCGTGGACTTGTGTATTCCGCTGGTCCATCCTCCCACCTTACGTCTCTCCGGACCTCTTAATCGTTCCCACATGGCGGCATAAATGATATTGGGATCGGTGGGGTCTAAGGCCACGTCGACCGCAGCGGTGGAGTCGCTTATAAACAGCTGCTGTTCCCAGGTGGCGCCCCCATCGGTGCTTTTGTAGACGCCTCTATCCGGATTCATCCCAAACATTTTACCCGACACTGCTACAAAGATGGTTTCCGGATAGAGGGGATGAATGGCTATCCGGCCGATATGATAGCTCTCCTCCAGCCCAATATGAATCCAGTTTGAACCTCCGTCGGTGGATTTGTAAATTCCGGTCCCGGGATAGGAATCTCCGCTTCCATTTGCCTCTCCAGCTCCCACGTAGAGAATCTGGGGATTATCCGGATGGATGGCTAAGGCGCCGATGGAAGGAGTCCCCTGTTCGTCAAAAATGGGGATCCAGGAAATGCCGTTATCAGTTGATTTGAACACGCCCCCACAGGCGGCTCCAGCGTAAATGGTATCAGGATATTCAGGATGAACAGCCAGATCAGTGATTCGACCGGGGATATTGGTGGGTCCTGCTTCAGACCAGATCACCCCGTCTTTGTTGCCGGCTTTGACTCTCATCTGTTGAGCTTGCTCTAAAGAGGCTATATACTGTCCGATGGGTATGTCTCCCCGCGGATATGCCCTCTGCATGAAGAACCAATCGTTGGGTTTTTTCTCCTCCTCTTCTTCTCCTTCTTTTCCCTCTTCCTTTTCAAAAGAGGGTTTGACCATACTAGAACGAAGAGAAGGCGGATTATTTGAAAAAGCCCACACTATAGCGATCATAAAACACAGCGAGAAGATCAAAATGCCGAACTTTTCCTTTTTGCTAAGCATAACCATTTCTCCTTTCAGATTAGAGTTACGAGTTCATGGGTCAACATTCAAAATCGCTGATTCTATTATCAATTTAGCTATAAAATGGAATTTGGCAAGGGTTTTTTGTTATTCAGGTACTCTCGAATTCTTCACGCTGATAGCAAGATTTTTCCGAGGTTACAAAAGGACTTGACTTTCATAGGGAATAAGGATAATATGTTAAGAGGGAGTTGTAAACCGTCCATGGTGATGGTTGATCTCCAAGATGGAAAATTAGATGTCTATCTGGATGCATTAATGCACTGTTGTAAGGGTTTTAACTTATCTGCTTTCGGTTACCTAACGAACCTTGACATAAAAAGGAGGATACGCAAATGCCAAAGCCACTAATACTTCAGACTGGAGTTTCTCAAGCATTTTGGTGCACTCCGAGAGGCAACTTCGAAGAAGCAAAGATTCCTATCATGAGCGGGTCAGGAAATGGACCAGAGATTATCTCTTGGTTTGACAAATTACTTGAAGGTGGCATTCATCTTCGAGGCAGACAGGCTGACGAGAATCGAAGAGCCGTGGAATCTGATGGAAGAAAACCCCTAACCTTTCTTATCACAGGCCCACCAGAGAGCGGCAAAAGCACCCTCTCCATGGAACTTTGCTACCGGCTGACAAGAAACAAGCAGATAGACGGAACGGGCCTGTTTACTCTCTACGTATCAACAGAGGCGGATGCGAAGCAAATCCAGGACAATGCCGAGTCATTTGGATGGGAGGTGACGGGCCGTATTCTGAGCTTCGATCAAAAGGCGCCTCCAGCACCAGCCGTGGCTGTTTGGGGCACCGATAAAATCAAGAGTGGGAAAGAACTCTCTGAAATCGTCCAGGCATCGTTAGAGGCCCTTGGAAAAGTACTCTCAGTGCCCGCTGCCGCTAAGGTAGTGGGGGGGTGGGTTGACCGCATACTCAGATGGAATAAGGTGACCGGTAAGGTAGAAAGGGTTACTCCTGACATATTGGTGATAGATAGCTTGAATATTTTGGAGCCCAGCAAGCGTTCGGAATTCTTCAAAGAATTCCTCAAGGTAGGATCATATTCACCAAGAATAATCATATTTGTTTTGGATTCCGGTTCCTCTGACAAGGCTCATGAGTTTTGGGAATATGTATGTGATAATGTGGTTCGGTTGGATTATGAGTATTCCTCAGGCTACTACTTAAGAAGAATGGAGATTGTGAAGGCCCGTTACCAACCTCACACTTGGGGGCGACATCAGTTGAAGATTTATCCACCATTCCATCAACCACAAGAAACAGGCAGTGAGAGAATAAAAAAAATCCGACGGGCGCATCCTTATCGGAAGGAAGGAGGCGTATTCATCTTCCCCTCAATTCACTATTACCTATCCGTTTATAAGCGACTTGGCCCTACAAAGCCACCGAAGACAGTGAAAACTTCAATAGAAAGTCTCGATAAGGTTCTAAACGGGGGCTTGCCGGAAGGTCGGTGTACAGCTCTAATCGGAGCTCGCGGAGGACATAAAAGCCATTTGGGTTATCTTCACCTGCTTTCAGGAATTATTAACCGCAATGAGGCGGGACTCGTAATCTCTCTTCGCGATGACGAAGGGATGACAGAAAAAACTATGGGGAGAATTTTGGAACAGGAGTTTCCACAGGAGAAGCGGAATTTAAGTCATTTCGAAAGAGACGATAAATTAGAGGCGCTTTATTACCCTCCCGGCAACATTACTCCGGAAGAGTTTTTCCACAGAATGTTTATGAGCATTCATCGGCTTAAAAGTAACAGCAGGAAACTGACCGTTTTATTCAACAGTCTCGACCAGCTCTCCGCACGATTTCCACTTTGCGCCAAGGAAGAGATATTTGTTCCTGGCATAATTGAGTCTCTTTCCGGAGAAGGGATTACAAGTATCTTTGTGGCCGTCGAGGAGCCTGGACAGCCAGCTGAACAATATGGCCTGCTTCCAATGACCGATCTTATTCTTTCTTTTGAACTTCGGCGATTCCCGTTTGAGCATTACTATCAGCATCTTAATACTTACTGGAAACTGGAGAAAAAGTCAAAATCTGAAAAATTGGAGAAAATTAAGAAGAACTCGAAGGGCAGCTATCATGACGCCGTAGTCCTCCGGGTCATTAGATTTGCTGGCGGACAAAGAGCAGGGGCATGTGGATTGTTGGAATTGGTGGATGAAAAGGATATTCGTAACTTCTTATATGAGACACCGGGCTTACACTTCACTCCATTAAATCCCAAATTCCCCTTTGGGAAATGTATTGGAGAAGCAAAGTGAAAGCCGAATCTTTGAAAGATGTGGTGAGTAAAGAGGTGTGGCAACAATGCTCTTTAAGGCCCAAGGAGGAGGAAACGGTTGAAGTCCTTCATAAGCTCTTTGACTGTATAGTGGATACTATGGCTGACAGAATAAACGAAATTAAAGCAGACGACGGCAAGGCCATTTCCTTCTTCTCAGAAGGACGGGAGTTTCTGACCATCAATGTCACTCGAAAAGATCTGCGTATTTATATACATCCGAAAGCTGGGGCTTTCTTTGATCCCAAAGCAAAGTTTGACGTTGAAAAATTCAGATTCTGGGATGGCTCATTTCATAAAGCATCCGGAAAATACAGAGCCATGAGCGTTTGGATATCAGAGAAGAAATATATACCAGGAGTCAAAAAGATTCTTGACTTCATTCCTAAGACTGTATAGACTAAAAATATTGGAATGCAATGGTAGCCGCACCCTTTAGGGCTTGTTGAAAAAGCTACACTCCGGGGCGGGATGAATTCCCGCCCCTATGGGAGACAATCACTTATCATCCATAGGGCAGGGTTCATCCTGAAGGGATTCACTCTGAAGGGCATTTAGCCCTGCCGAAAGGGTTTTTCAACAGCCCCTTCAGGGTGCGAACATCTAAAGAGATTGATGGGTAACTCACTTCCTAAACCAAATACTTCAGGTTTTTAAAATGTCGTCCAAAACAAAGCTGTTCATAATCGGAGGTCTGGTACTCTGTATCATTGTTTTATTACTGCTTTGCGTTCCGAGGTCCTCATCCGGGCTTTCAGAGGAGAAGTTTGTGGAATTATACGTTCAGATCTCCATTGCAAAAGAGATGTTTGCCGCAGATAGCGTGAAGCTAAAAGAAGAAAAAGAGAGGGTATTTGAACAAGCCGGAGTTACCCAGAATGAGATGGATGATTTTGTAAAGCGAAAAAATCAAGAACCGCAGGAATGGTCGCGGGTATGGAAAAAGATAGTTGAAGAGTTAAAAAAAAGGAGACAGGATTTCAAGTGACCATGAAGGCGTTCCTTATATGATCGATGATCTCCTCACCCTTCTGATAACTTATGGCTAAAACATCAAATCGAAAATCGCAATCGGTTGTGTTTTCCTTTTGAATGAAGTGGTTAGCCACTTCAATTAAGTTTTTTTGCTTCTTAAGATTCACCCACTGGTGCGGTGCCCCAAAGCTTTTTGATCTTCCGGCTTTAACCTCGACGAAAACGATGGTATTTCCATCTTTGGCGATCAGGTCGATCTCCTTGTGTCCATATCGGTAGTTTCGTTTTAGAATCTGAAAGCCTTTTCTCTTTAAATACTCCTCAGCTAAAGCTTCGCCTCTTTTCCCTAATTTGTGCTTATCCCATTTTGGATCCTGGGGACACTTTTTCATGAGAAGATTTGTTTGGCAGGGCAAAATGCCCTTTCTTTCGATACTGAGTCCCGCTTCTCTCACCAGAGGCGGGACATATCCGACCTACAAGGCTTATAATATAAGAAGTCAGTAGGTCAGGTGCCCAGGGCACCTGACACCTAGAGAAGTCAGGAGCACGGGGCTCCTGACCTACTAACTTTGTTAATTTTCAAGTAGTCTTTGAGAATTCACAATGAAACAGCTTAGATCGTTAAGCCAGGTAACACTTTTATAAGGACAAGGAGCACTAACATTAAATAGATCAACACCTTAGCGACCCCGAAGATTGCAAGGCGGAGGACCAGCTTTGTATATATAATTGACTAAATAGATCACATCAGCAATATCTATAGTTGCATCACAGTTAACGTTCGCATTTTCCAAAGGTCGTGGCCGAGGTCCGCCTCTATAAAGATAGTTAATCAAATACATGAGATCTGACAGGTCAATAATTTCGTCCCCAGTAATGTCGCGGTGTTCGACTAAAGGCGCCTCAGGAGGAGCCATTTGCATGTATAAGTTGACAGTGGAGCCTAATTGAATGGACCAGAAAAAAAGCACTGCAAATATTGATAGTCCCCAGAACAACAAGTTGGTTCTTCGTCGAGCAACACCTTTACAAACAACAATGATAACAAAAAACATTAAAACTATAATAAATGGGTAGAGGAGAGAACACAATCTAGATTCTATCAAGGTGCGATACCGAACTGTGCTGATAATTATGATAAATAGACTATAACATGCTACATAAATAATAGGCACAACTTGGTCTTTAATCCTTTCCTTAAACGACCTTAGCAAGAAATACATAACACATAAAATGAGAAAGATTAATCCTGCCATCTTGCCTAAGAGAAGTATCGGGACACCTGATTGCCGACTATCCACATAACCCTGGAAGCGCAAATCGAAAGTTAGAAAATCATGATAAATTGTGTTGAAAAAGAAATTGAGGTTCTGCCATAGCGTGGTTACAACTATGTTTGCGGATGGCACAAGCGCACCCTTATAATGTAAACAGCCAATCAAGTACAGAGTTATGGGTGTGCATGTAATTACACTAAAAAGGACTAGGTCCTTGATCTTATCAGCGGTCAGTTTAATTCCTCTCTTAAACCCAACAATCAAAAACCCAGCTAAAAACAAAGTTACGCCGGCGTAACGAGTAAGAAAGGCAAGCCCTACAAAGATAGCACCCCATATCAGGTATCTTTTACTGGTCACATCAGTTGATTTGTAAAACTTGTCTAAGAATAGCAAGGAAATGGCTGAGAGAGTGATGTAGACTGTCTCTGACCAGCAGAAACTATAAACAAAAAGGAGCGGGGCGAAAAACAACATGGAAACAGAAGTCAGATGTGCGACCAATCTTCCGGCAGTTGCTCTGGCAAGCAGGAATAAAGCCATCACCAGTACAGAGTAAGAAATTACTGAAATGATCCGAGCGGACTCTTCCCCTTCAAATCCAAAGGAATTGATTAAGGCAATTAACATTGGAAAAAAAGGAGGCCAGGTGACAACAAAGGACTCGGACCATCGACCTATGTTAATCATCTTCGCAATAGAGAGATAATTTATTGAATCGGGGCTAAGAGTAATCCCCCCTCGGGTCAAAACGAAGATAATTATGGCAGAAAGCAATCCGTAGATCAGGCAACACAAAAAATCCAAGTGGAGCTTTCTAAAAATCCTCATGCACACCTCTCAATCTGTTTTTTTGTCGTCGGCCAAGAAAAGCTTGCTAAGAGGTTAGGCATATTCAAATTTCCGCTAAAAGATCGATTTTTACTATATCGTATAAATAATCGATCTTTCTATCTAGTGTCAAGTGTTATTTTAGAGGGCACTGAAAAACAAAAATTTTGGCGAGCTGTGTGCCCACTACTTTCCTCCATTTTTTAGAAGCATTTATCTTGGTTGGAAACCTAAAGGTTTCCGCTACTTTATTTAGCATTTGAAAATCAAAGGGTCTTCTCCATTTCAGTTGATGGTCCGAATTTGGATCCTACGGAAATTTCTGCAACTAAAATTGAGAAGAACCTAATAAAAAAGCGCTGGCAACTTGCTGCAGATCTCTCTTTATTGCCAACGCTTTTATAATTTCATCGAAACCAAATTAAGTATCAGTTTCTTTTTTGGGTTCATCCACTGGAGTTGAGGTTTCAGTCTTATTAGAAGTTCCCTCGGGGGAAGAAGACTCAACCTCACCCTCAGGTTGAACATCTTTAGGTTCTGTTTTTTTCTCGCCTTCTGTGGTGACCTGCGATTCACCTAATTTTTCTTCCGGAGGTTTTTCTTCGGTCTCCTTCGGAAGGGGCTTCCCCTCTTCTGTCTTTGCCGAAGCTTCAGAAGGGGCCACTTCTTTCTTCTCCTTTGTCTCATTTCCCACCTCTAAATGGGGTCTTTCCTCAACTATCTCTTCTACCTTTTGAGTCTTGGTAGGATGTTTAGCTAAGAAGGCATCCAGCTCTGCCTTTTCTCTCCCTCGATAGTAAGCTTCCACGGAGAGAACGATTTTCTTGCCTGAATGATCGAACTCGATCACCTTTAAAGGCAATTCGTCCCCTTCATTGAAGGCATCTGTCGGTTTGGCTATCTCAGGTTTTCCCAGATGCAGGGTGGGGACAAATCCCTCCACATCACCTCCCAGATCCACGATGACTCCTCGATCCAGAAGGCGCAAGATCTTACCCACTGTCTCCTTGCTCACCGCATACTTTCGGGACAGCTCGGGCCACGGATCTTCTTTGAGTTGTTTATACCCCAATGAGATGCGGCGATTCTCCCGATCCACGTTCAACACCACCACCTCCACCTTTTCCCCCTTTTTCATCACCTCCGAAGGATGCTGAATCCTTTTAGTCCAGGACAAATCGGAGATATGAGCCAGCCCATCTATTCCTTCCTCCAGTTCGATGAACGCGCCGAAGGCGGCAAGATTTCTCACCCTCCCCGTCACCCGGGTGCGAACCTTGTACTTCTGCTCAATATCCTCCCAGGGATCTGGCTCCAGCTGTTTTATCCCTAAGGAGATTTTCTCATTCTCCTTGTCCACAGATAAAACCTTTGCCTCCACCATATCTCCAATCGCTACAAGCTTGGAGGGATGTTTTATATGTTGGGTCCAGGACATCTCGGAGATGTGAATCAAGCCTTCCACTCCCTTCTCCAGCTCCACGAATGCACCATAGTCGGTAATGGAAACCACCTTGCCTTTTATCTTCTTTCCCACGGGATATCTTTCTTCGATGTTCTCCCATGGATATGGGGTCAATTGTTTCATTCCCAGTGAGATTCTTCCGGTGTTTTTGTCAAAGTCGATGATTTTGACATTGATTTTGTCTCCTAAAGCCACCAGTTCACTGGGATGACTTATCCTGCCCCAGGACATATCGGTGATATGAAGTAGCCCATCCACCCCACCCAGATCGATGAATACTCCAAAATCGGTGATATTCTTTACCAGTCCTTCTCTGATTTGTGCTGGCTCGATCTCCTTCAAGAGCTTTTCTTTTTGTTTTTGTCTCTCCTCTTCCAAAACTGCTCTTCGTGAGACCACGATGTTGCGGCGGGCTTTGTTAAGCTTTATCACCTTAAACTGCATGGCCTGTCCGGCAAGGGCATCGAAGTCTGGAACCTGACGGAGGGCTATCTGTGATCCGGGTAGAAAAGCATCCACCCCCATCAGATCCACCACCATCCCGCCTTTGATCCTTCTCATGATCTTTCCCTCTATCAACTCTGCTTTATCATGCGCCTCTTTAACTTTGTCCCATACCCGCACGAAGTCAGCTTTCTGTTTGGACAGAACCAGTTGACCATCCTGATCCTCAATGGCATCCAAATATACTTCGATCTCATCTCCCACCTTGACATTTATGGGCTCGGGGAATTCGGAGATGGGGATGATTCCTTCTGATTTGAAGCCAACATCTACAAGCACATCCTCCTTAGTTACTCCCATAACCTTCCCTCCAACGATCTCTCCTTCCTGGATATCACAGAGCGTGGGTTCGTACATTTTCAAAAAATGCTCAAATTCCTCAGTGGAATATTCCTTCTCGATAGCCTGCGACAAAGCCCAGGCAGAAGTCAAAGACGGCTTTTCTTCAGTCACCCGTGGGGTTGGCTTCTGTGACTTTTTGGTCTCCTCTATCTTTGCGGCGGCAGTTTTTTCCCGAGCTACAGCTCTTTCTTCCCTCTTAGCAGTGGATTTCTTCTCGACCACCTTTCTCCTTCGGACGACTGGTCTTCTTTTTTGCGCCTGAGTTTTCTCCTCACCTCCTTTTTTGTAAATTTTGGTTGCCTTGCTCTCCTTTTTCTTGGAGGCTGAGGCATCTTTTGGTTTTTTCTCCTCAACCATTAAATAAATCCTCCTTTATATTGAATTTCCCCATAAGGGGATTTTTTTCTAACTACGTATTAATTAAAGCTTTTTATGCACTCCACCACCTGTTTGATCAACCACTCCGGAGTGGAGGTGCCGGCGGTGACCCCCACAGACTTTTTGCCTTTGAACCACGCCTTTCGCAATTCCCCGGCCGTCTCCACATGGTGAGTGGAGGTGCCGAGTCGACTACACAATTTAGCCAGACGAGTCGTGTTGGCCGAATTATGCCCCCCCACCACGATCATCATATCCACCCTGCCTGCCAACTTCAAGGTGGCTTTCTGAGTGTGGGCAGTGGCATGGCAGATGGTATTGATCACCTTCAACTCCTCTGCCCTTTCAATCAACTTTGCTACCACCTGCTTGAAGGCATCGATATTCAAAGTTGTCTGAGCAACCACGCCTAATTTCTCAAAATGTGGAAGATTTTTTCTCATCCGATTATGATTTATCACCATAGCCGAATTGTCAGCATACCCTACGATTCCCTGAACCTCCGGATGTTTTGCCTCTCCCACCACCACCACCTGATATCCTTGATCATGAAGGAGCTTTGCCTTACTTTGCGCTTTTTTCACAAAAGGACAGGTAGCATCCACCACTTTGATCCTTCTGCCCTTTATACGTTTCAGTATCTCAGGATGAACCCCATGCGAACGAATTATTAAGACCCCCTTTTGTATTCTACTTAAGCTTTTTGCTACACGTACTCCTTTTTTCCGTAAATCCTCCACCACCTGTGGATTGTGAATCAGAGGACCTAAAGTGTATGCGTCCCCATTTTTGTTTTTGACCGCTTCAAAGGCAAGCTTTATGGCCCTTTTCACTCCAAAGCAAAAACCGGCCTCTTTCACCACGTGTATCTTCATTTCCAGATCTTCTTTAATAATCTACTAAAACTTTTCAAATAAACAAATCAAAAATCACTCTTTTCTATTTTTTCTTTTATCCTACCGATCCTTTTCATTATCTCCTGCCCGATGCTTCTGTATCCCTTCCTATCTTTGGGGAACTTATCCAGCCAGCTTTTTCTGATGGGTGAATCAAACCCGATGATCAGCCTTTTTCGTTTAAGGAAAGAAGAAAATAGATTGCCCGAATTGTGGATGTAGGTTGGGACAATTGGTACTCCTGCCTCCAGTGCAATCTTTCCCACACCCAACTTGGGCTCCAGAAACTTACCGTCTCTGCCCCTGGTGCCTTCCGGAAAAAGGAGAAGTGCTTTCCCCTCTCTCAAAAGCTCCACCGCCCGAAAGATGGCCCTTCTATCGAAGGCTCCACGTGCGATGGGGATGGCATTGCATTTGTCAAGCAGCCAGCCGAAAAGCGCGTTGGAAAAAAGCTCTGCTTTTGCCAAATAGAAAAGCTCCCGGGGAGTGACAGCCCCCAGAAATGGTGGGTCAACATAAGCCACATGATTGGAGGCAATGATTACTCCTCCGCTCTTTGGTATATGTTCTGCTCCGATTTTCTTGAAGCGCCAAAAGATTTTAAGGATTAGTTTAATAACCACGCAACTTATATAGTAATGAGTTCTCACGTCAAATCAGTTTAAGCTCCGTTGGCATTTGTCTGCTTGAAGAGCTGGATCACCCGATCAACCTGCCCTTCGATGGTCAGATGGGTGGTGTCCACCACCACCGCATCTTTATCCCGTAAAAGCGGGCTTTGTTCCCTTTCTGAGTCCAGTTTATCCCTTCTGGAGATATCCTCCATTTGTTCCTTCAGTGTAGTCTGAATCCCCTTTTCCTTAAGCTCCAGAAGACGTCTTTTTGCCCTTTCCTCAAGATCTGCATCCAGGTAGACCTTAAAAGCGTGAGGGAAAACCACCGTGGTGGTATCCCTTCCCTCTGCCACCAAATCATTTTCCTCCCCTATCCTCTTCTGCATTTCCACCAATATCCTTCTCACCTTTTTATGTATGGACACATAGGATACGTTTCTATCCACCTGAGGTTCTCTTATCTTTTCGGTCACATCCTTTCCATCCAGCCACACTCTGTTTGTGCCGTCTTTGTTTTCAAAAGTGATTACGGAATTTTTGGTCAACTTTTTCAATTTTTCCTCGTCGTTTACGTCCACACCACGCTCCAGCGCCTTTAAGGTTATGGCGCGATACATGGCTCCGGTATCCAGATACACAAAACCTAATTTTTGAGCCACCAGTTTAGCCGTGGTGCTTTTTCCAGACGCCGCTGGTCCATCTATTGCAATTACCTCTTTCGCCATAACATACAAATAAAAAAATCCCCCATCCATCGGCAAATATAATGCTTGCCACCCGATTTGGCAAGCCTTTTGTGGAGGTTTTTTGCAAATGATTGATATAAAATCAAAGGCTGTTGTTGCTGGGTACTCTCTCTTGTTGGTAGCGGACGCCTCGTCCGTTACCGTCTTTCTCAACGTCACGGACAAGGTGTCCGTGACGAACAGAGCTCGCCGCCCGGTTTAGCAAGTATGTTTGTGGAATGGCTATCCTGCTGTCGATTCGACCCATGTCATTCTGACCCCGCCAAAGGCGGGGGAAGAATCTCAATTTTAC
>JAGMFA010000119.1 GCA_023127875.1 Candidatus Zixiibacteriota bacterium | reverse complement strand
TGTTTCCTGCTCCTCTTAGTAAGTTCTCTAAGGCTGGTGGTGTTACTAAACTGGGCAAACACAAAAGCCAGAAGATGCTGACAACTGAAGAATTTTCGGTAATGTTTATCGGTCTGAAGCTTTTGAACCAAAGCATTGAATTTAGGTTTTGAAATAAATCGTAGCACTTTAATGAAAAGTTTAGTATTATTAGACATATGGACTTTCTTCTTAAGGTTTGTTTTTGGTTTTGTTTGTCAACTTCTTGCATACCAATACAAATCTTATAAGGGAGTCCTTTTTAACGCAACACTATTTGGATTAAGGGGGATTATCTACCATAGGTAGATCTGCCTTCGGCGGACAAAAAATCGCCCCCCCCAAGATGTCTCCCGCAAAGTGTGGGACGAGTTTGATCGAATAATAAAGAATTAGCCATGCGACTATTCTGCCATAGACAGATGTGCCTATGGCAGAGCTGTCGCAAAATCTTGGGGACACTGGTGGTAAGGGTGCCCTGCCACAATACTCACAACATTCTTTGGTTCCGATTCTACGAGAAGATTTTCCCTGGATTAATAATGAGCTGAGGATCAAAGGCGGATTTAATCTTTTTCATCATACCGATGCCTGCTTTCCCCACTTCCCATTCCAAATATTTCGCTTTGGTCACTCCGATTCCGTGTTCTCCGGAGAGCGTTCCGCCCAATTTCAGGGTGTGCTCAAAGAGTTCATCCACAGCTTTCTCCACCCTTTCCATCTGTTCAGAGTTCCGGGAATCACACATAAAGGTGACGTGCAGATTCCCATCTCCTGCATGTCCGAAGTTATTTATCCTTACCTGATGTTTCTTTGATATCTCTTTTATCTTCTCTATCATGGCGGGTAATTTGCTGGCGGGAACGCAAATATCCTCGTTAACCTTGGTGGGTGCGATCTTTAAAAGTGAGGCGCCGATGGATCTCCGCAGCTTCCACAAATTGTCCTTGTCTTCCTGGATCTGAGCAATTTGCAGAGTTTTTGACTTCTTCTCCTTACATATATTCAGCACCTCTTCAAATTCTTGATCCACCTCCTCTTTGTTGTTTCCGTCCACCTCGATTAAGAGCACCGCCTCAGATTTCTCAATGTTGTCCAGTTTTATATATTCCAACACGCACTGCAGAGTATCTCCGTCAATGAATTCTAAGACAGAGGGGACCATCCCGGATGTGGTTATAGCCGCCACCACACGAGCGGCATCCTCCATCTGGTCGAAGGTGGCTAAAACCGTCTTTTCATACTCGGGTTTATCCATCAGCCTGAGGGCTATTTTGGTGACCAAAGCCAAGGTTCCTTCGGATCCGATCAAAAGTGCTTCCAGATCATAGGAGCTTCCCATCTTTTCATCTAAAATGCCGGTTGTTATTATTTCTCCATCCGCCAGCACCGCCTCTACTCCTAAAATATAGTTTCTGGTCACCCCATATTTTCGTCCCTTCAATCCTCCGGCGCATTCGGCTAAGTTTCCTCCTAAGGTGGAGAACTTCAGGCTGGCGGGATCCGGTGGATAGATAAGCCCGAATTTGCTCACGTAATCGGCGAACTCCTGGTTAATCAGTCCCGGCTCGACGATGGCATATTTTTGCTCTTTGTCCAGATGCAGGACCCTGATCATCTGCTCGAAGCTGACCACAATTCCTCCCTTCACAGGGAGACTTCCTCCTGTATATCCTGATCCTGCTCCTCGAGGAATCACAATGATTTTGTGCTGGTGAGCATACTTCATCACCTTAACCACATCCTCGGTAGAATGAGCAAGCACCACAGCATCGGGAAGGAAAATTTTGGCAGTAGCATCATAAGAATAACAGATCCGCTCCTCTAAAGAGACTAAAACCTGATTCTTTTCTAAAAGTTTCTTTAAATCATTTTCCAACCCTTGTTTCATTTTTAACCTTTCCTTAAGAATTTGTCCACTAAAACGTGCTATCTATGTGCTAAACTTATAATTATTACGTAACCAATCCGTGCTTGGTTAAAATCTCCATCTTATTGAGAACCTCTCCCCCTGTCCCCTCTTCATTTCATGTTGAAAATCCCGCCAGAGGCGGGGGAGAGGAGGATAGAGGAGTGAGGCAAAGAAACGCGTAGGCAAGCCTTCACGGCTTGCCAGCCAAGCCATAAAGGCTTGGCTACGCCAACAAAATAATATTTTGAAAATTAATGATTCAACTATCTGTTCTGCCAAATAAAGCCAACAAAACAAAGCTACCTCAAAAAAACACAAAACCTTTGTGATACGGGATATGAAAAAAAGCCCCGCCTGTATTAAGGCGGGGCTTGGGCAAGCTCACTTTTCAATATTGTAAGGGATGCTCAACTCCTGGGAGAGGTTTTTCAAAGCCGTCGCCACCTTGGCCTGCAGAGGAACCCCCTTCTTCTTATAGGCATCATGTTTCTCAAATTCCTTCTCTCCGTGGATGAAGATTCTCTTCTCCCCCTGAGCCTTAGTGGATTTCTTCAGCCCACCCAACATTTCATCCATGGTGGCTTTAAATCTTCTCAAGGGAATGAAGTTCTCGACTTTAATCGCACCGAAAAAATGCCCCACATTGATGAATCCCTTGGTTCCATCCTTCTTTTTGGTCTTAACCCAGGGACCGTAGTCCGCTCCGGAGAGCGCACCTGAGAACATGTCCACCATCAGTGAGAGTCCATAGCCTTTGTGTCCGCTCAGCTCTTCGCCGGCGCCACCTAAGGGAAGCACTCCTCCCCCAGCAGCTTTCGTCATGTTGTCCAGCACATGAGCAGTATCTGTGGTGGGAACCCCTCTCTCATCCACTGCCCAGCCCAGAGGCAACGGTTTGCCCAGACGATTCAGCACCTCCAACTTTCCTCGAGGAACTACCGTGGTTGCCATATCCAGTACGTAGGGTCTCACCTTGCTGGCTGGGGCTACCACACTTATGGGGTTCGTCCCGATCATACTATCCCGACCGAACGTGGGGACAGCCAAAGGAGCCGAATTGGTCATGGAGATGCCGATTAGATTATTTTTCAGCGCCATCATGGAATAGTATCCGGCGATTCCATAATGATTGCTGTTTCTCACCGTCACGAAACCGACCCCACTTCTCTTGGCCTTCTTTATGGCAAGATTCATTCCAAAATATCCCGCCGGCTGACCTAAACCATACTTACCATCGACCGCTGCAGTGGTTGAGGTCTCTTTTATGATCCTGGGTTTTACCCTGGGAAGGATGGTGCCGGCACGGATACCGTCAACGTATCTCATCAGCCGTGCCACCCCATGAGATGGGATCCCCCTTAAATCCGAAGCTACCAGAACATCCGAGGTGATCTGAGCATCCTTACGGGGCACGCCCAGCTTCACAAAAGCCTCGGTGCAGAACTTCGCCAGTTTTACGTCATCCACAATAGTGTCTGCCATCTTATCACTCCTTGGTTAAAAATAGGTTAAAGGTTTATTGAATCTTCTTTACAGAACAAGGGAAAACTCTAACTGACCTACATTATCTTCACGCTCAAGGACTGCAAACTTCTCCTTCTGGGCACGGATAAATCAACCCTCCCTGCGGCATCACATATGATCTGAAATTATCTCCATGCTTCTTTTTGACCCACTCTATAGCCTGATCTATCCCTTCTGTGTATTTGTAGAATCTTGTCTCCAACTCCTCTTTCTGTATACTGGAAACCACCAGGATATCAAATCTCTTCAGCACCTTGGCATTTCCCACTGCCGTGTGCCCTCCCACCACTATCTTGGCCGGATCGGTATTCAAAAGCTCATCCAAGGAGGAGGCTTCCAGAAGCCATTGGGCAAAGGTATCGGATCCAATTCCTTCTCTACATTCGGAGATCAGGACAATGGTTCCTCCCTCTTTTAAGACCAGCTTGGCGTTATTTATGGTCTTCTGCGATTGATATAGGCTCACGTCTTTGGGATACCCTCCGGCGCAGGCAAATACCACGTCTGCTTTTTCCTTAAAGAAAACCATATACAGATCGCGGCACGCTTTCCAGCCTTCATCGTAAGCTTTCTCCAGATCGCCTGCCACGATTTTGACGATCTCTTTCTTGTCGTTTATCACCACGTTGAGAAGGAAATCCACCCGGGCCTTTTGTGCAGCCTCGTCCATCTCATCGGAGATGGGATTTCCCTTGGTCTTGGCGATGTCCACCTCCGGATTGACTATCATGGCGTGATTTTTTCGAATGGTCTCCCTCGCTGTGATTCCGGGAAGTATCCCCTTTCTGCCACCGGAGAAACCGCCGAAGTAGTGGGTGGTGATCAAGCCGGTCATAACTCTCACCTCCGAATCCACCCATACCTTATCGATCAAAAGCTCATTACCGGTGGAAAGGTTTCCCAACGAGACGTTGTTTTTATCACAGTCGTGACTGATCACCTCATACTTTTTTACAATCTCCTCACCAAAGTTGTCTAAGTCCTCTTTCTCTGTATGAGCTCTGTGGGCGCCGGTTCCTACAAGGAATTTAATATCCTCATCTTTGATTCCGGCATCATGCAACTCGTCGATTATGGGTGACAGCAGATTGAAATTTGGTCTCTTGTAGGGGGTGCCGCGGGTATAATCGGAAACCACCACGCAGGCGGTCTTCTTACCCTTGGAAATTTCAGAGAGTTTTTTAGATCCGATGGGATTGGCTAAAGCTTCAATCTCAGCTTTGATAACATCAGGGATGCCCGATGACTTTCTTAATTCCAAAATTCCAATTAGGTTTTTGTCATCCAGCTTTAGTTGTTTGTGTGAATCGCCGTATTTTAAATCTATCTCCATTGCAACATTCCCCTGGCAAAAAGATTTTGTCTTTTCAAATATAGCAAAACTCAGAAGCTTTTGCAAGAGGATTTTGTGAAATTTTTCACCTGTGCTAGGACGTATTGGAGGATCAGAAAGCAATGCAATCGTGCTCGAAGGGTCCGTGCTGACTGGCCAGAGGCGTTCGGGATTATATCCTGAACAAACATAGGGATAGAATCACGCTGACCTCTAAAACATTTAACGACAAACTCGGAGGGTACGCACTCAGGGTTGAATTGCTACCGATCTCATTTTGTATATCCACCTTTTACCAGATAATCTTTTATCTCTTTGAGGAACTCCTTTGTCCAGCTTACCACTTCCTTAGCTTCTTCCTGGTTCACTTCAGGAGCAAAGCTGTAATCACCTACTAAGCGTTTTTCAAAAGTCTTGCTCAATCTCTTTCCCATCTCAGATTTAAGGATGCCGGTTTTTATGAAGTGCTCTCCAAAAAGTGAGATAACACTTCTATGGGATGAAAATTTCAAATCCTTGGTCAAAAGCAATGCTTCTGTTGCATAAAACATGGCATAGTAAGAACGGGAAACGGAACTGTCAAAATCCCTTTCTTCGAAAAGCAGTTCTGCACTTTTAATCGCCCTTTCAGCCCTTTGTATTAGAGTTTCTATCTCCTTCATATTTTTTTCCCCTCTGTTCTAATGTGGTGATATAGGGGCCAAACTGAATTGCCAACCTCATGCTCAGAGATGGGAAAAACAGAGATTAACTCGCCAGTTTCCAGCATCAGGTCATATACCGCATCGTATATTTTATTTATCTCTTTCGCCTTATTCACTTTCCCTTTGAGCACAACTGCAATGTCTATATCCGAGTCTTCGTTTGGAGTATTTCTGGCAAAGGAGCCATAGAGGATCACTTCTACCAGCGTATTGCCGTAAATGCTTTTGAGAATCTCCCTTATTCGGGGTAAAAGATGCTCTATCTGTCGTGTTGTTCTTTTACCTTTCATTTTATCCCCTTAGCTTGGAGTTCTTTGCTCTTTTCTTATCACTTTCATCTTTATGTTACCCTGTTTCCTTCTCAAAATCAAGTGTTTTTTTGTTTAACCCTCTTAAGCCTTTTCCGTTCGAGACAAGGTGGAGGTTTGCTTTTTGTAGTTGCCCAATTCATTGGGCGGCTAATTCGCCCGATTCTTCGGCACCCTCAGGATGGTACCATAAATCCAGCAACTATCTCTGAAAGGCTACCTTGTCAAGACATTTTTTGTTTTTTTCTTTATTAACTTGTTTTTAGGTTTTGGGTTTTTCCTTCAGGATGAATCCCATCTATCTCTTCGTGGCTTATTGAAATAACCACATAGTTTAAATTCGGTGTCGGGCTACCCAATTACAATTAACGGTGCGCCTTTAAGATTTGGCCACCAAGGTCAAGGCGGGCCTGCCCGACAGATTTCCTCTAAGCTTGCTGGAATAATATTCTCTTTGCTCCTTGAGAAGATGATAGACAATAATCAAAAGATGATGAGCCACCGCAGCTGTGGCCACACTAGTGTACTGTAACATAAATTGTTGACAAATTGC
>JAGMFA010000118.1 GCA_023127875.1 Candidatus Zixiibacteriota bacterium | reverse complement strand
CTGCTTATCAAATACGTAATTAATCCTGCTTCCAAAGAAGCTAACTGAATCAAGCTCAGCAGGTCCACTCCAGGTCAGCGGAACCTGCAGTCCGATGATGTAGGTGTCATTTCTGAAATACAAAGGGATCACAACCAACCCCACCTCAGGCGGGCAGGGGACTAAAAGTTCTCTGGACCTGAACAGAACAGAGTCAGGTCCATAAGGATCATTGGGGTCCTGATCCGCAAAACTTAAGCCTGTCAGAAAAATTGGACATACCAAAACTGATAGGACTAAAATCAAAATAACTTTCTTCATCTTTTCCTCCTCACAGTAATTGCGACAGACAAACTCAAGATAAACAAAAAAGCTTTTCTCCAATCTCTAATTGTAGATGATTTTACTCTCTTGCAAAGACAAAATCTAAATGTAATATAAGCAAACCACTCATATAGTCAAGAAAAATCTCCCCGTTTTTTAGATAATTTATTAGACTAACACTCTGGAGGGGGACACTCCCGATCTAAAATTTTTTTAATTTTTTCTTTGCTTCCTGGTTCGAATTTGTTATATTTTTCACAAGCGTTTGGCGCCAAGGTGATAATTGGTCTATAAATCGCAAAAACCAAAGTAACAACTTCGGAGGTGATATATGAAGTTTGATGAAAGACTGAAGGACGTTTCCGTAATCGGAGCCGCAGGCAAAATGGGAAGTGGGATAGCACTTCTTCTGGCACAGGAGATAGCCAGACTGAAGAACTTGCCGCAAAACAAGGACTCGATTTATCGACTACATTTGATCGACATAAGTGAGGCGGCATTGGATGGGCTTCAGACGTATCTCAAAGCTCAGTTTGTCAAGGCGGGAGAAAAAACCACGGTGATGCTAAGGGAATTGTACAAGGACCGTGAGAATCTGGTGGAGAACTATGAGATAATCGATGCCTTCGTGGATGATGCCATGTCGGTGTTAAGGCTGGGAACCGATCTGAGTGAAGTTAAGAATTCCAAGATGATCTTCGAGGCGATAGTGGAGGATAAAGATGTGAAGGTGGGCGTGTTGAAGAAAATTGATCAACTGGTGGATCCGGATACTTACTACTTCACCAACACCTCATCTATACCCATAAGCGTCTTAAACCAATCGGCGGATTTGGGAGGGAGGATAATCGGATACCATTTCTATAACCCTCCGGCAGTGCAAAGACTGGTGGAATTAATCTCTCCCGAATCGACCAAACCTGAGCTTAAGGAGATGGCTTTGGAGTTAGCCAAGAGACTGCGGAAAAAAATCGTGCCTGCCAACGATATCGCAGGTTTCATCGGCAATGGTCACTTCCTGCGAGACGGCTTATATGCCATAAAGGAAGCCAAGAAGATGACAGGTGAGTTTACCCTGCCTGGTGCTCTGTACATCATGAATAAGGTGAGCCAGGATCTGTTGGTCCGACCCATGGGCATACTCCAACTCATCGACTACGTGGGAGTGGATGTGTATCAATGTATTTCGGAGACCATCGCCGGTTATATCAAAGGTGAGGATCTTAAAGACGACCTGCTTGCCCAGATGGTCGAGAAGAAGGTGTTGGGTGGCCAACGTGCGGATGGAAGCCAGAAGGATGGATTTTTGAAATATGAGAAGAATCGTCCCGCTGGTGTTTATGATATAGAAAAGGGTGAATATAAGATGTTTGACCCTAACGGCTGGAGTGGCGAACTGGACAAAAAGTTAGGAGGCTATCCTGAAGGAACTATTCCCTGGAGAAAGCTTCTGATGGACCCCAAAAGAGGTGACAAGCTGTCCGTTTACTTTAAGAACCTTAATGCTTCCGACACGTTGGGTGCAAAACTGGCAAAAGCCTATCTGAGGCGGTCCAAGGAGATCGGTGAATTTCTAGTGAAAACTGGAGTGGCAGAATCAGATAAGGATGTCAATGACGTCCTTTTGAATGGGTTCTATCATCTATATGGGCCCATCAATGATTACGTTTGATAAAATGGCTGTGAAGCTCGTTTAACGGTGTCGATGCCCAGACGGGCACGTCCGTGCTCGTATCGAGGTTCGAAGCTCGTGGATCGAGGCTGGATTTTTTCCGAACCTCGAGCTTCGCAAACGAGATTCATTACGAGCTTCGCCAACGCCAAACGAAATACGAAAACGAGTTAATCAAAGGAGGTAACAGATGAAAAAGTTAAGAAAGCCGGTATATGCCTGCGCTGGTTATAATACCGTTTCCTTCGGTTCGGGGAGAAGAGAATTTCATCCCAAAAAGCCTCGACCCGGTTTGGAGGAGTATATAACTGAGGCAGGCAAGGGAGTGATCGATCAGATCAACGATGTCAATAATATCGATGAGGGGGTCATCGGCAATTTTATGGCGGCCAGATTCAATCGACAGGGCAATATACCAGGATTTATTCCCTACATCGATCCTGCACTGGAGTATAAACCTTGCACCAAGACGGAAGGCGCCTGTGGGTCCGGTGGCTTGGCTCTGTTCACCGCCATTAAAAGCATTTGCGCTGATTTTTCCGATGTGGTCTTGACCATGGGAGTGGAGGTGCAGAATACGGTCAAAGCCATCTATGGCGCGGATATCTTAGCAGGAGCCGGACACTATAGGTCCCAACGCAAAAAGGGAGATGCCTATTTTTTCCCGGGTCAATTTTCAGATAGGGCTGGAGCTTGCTATGAAAAGTTCGGCTATGATTACGTGAGAAAAGGGATGGCACACTGGTATGCCAGAGCTGTTACCAATGCGCGAAAGAATCCCAAAGCTCAGGAGTATCATAATACCATAGAGGATCTGGTGGCAGCCGGCATGACTCCTCCTAACCCCAAAGTATTCTGTGAGCACATAAATGTGTATGATTGCTCCAAGGTCTCTGATGGCTGCTCCGCTTTGATCTTCGCCTCGGAGGAAGGGCTGCAGAAGATAGGCATTGATAAGAAGGATGCGGTGGAGGTGGTGGGAATCGGGCAATCCCAGGCAGACGTGACCAAACTGCCAGAAGATGAGACCAAACTTACCACCACCCGGAAGTCGGTGGAGAAAGCATACGAGATGAGTGGACTGGGAATCAAAGATATCGGGGTGCTGGAAGTTCACGACTGCTTCAGCATTGGCGGACTCCTTCACATGGAAGCTACCGGTGCGGTTGGATACGGAGAAGCTGCCGCATTTGTGGCAGAAGGAAAAACAGCTATAGACGGAGAGATGCCAACAAATCCTACTGGTGGACTGATCGGCTTCGGTCACTACACCGGTGGAACCGGGGTCAGGCAGGCGGTGGACTGTTTACACCAACTCATCGGTAAGGCAGGTGATTGCCAGGTAAAGATCAAATCCGATCGTCCGTACGCCATGCTGATCAGCATGGGCGGTAATGACCGAACCGTAACCTGCATGATATTCAGAAGGGCGGTCTGAACGGGTGTGGTCAAGTTAGCCCTTCATTTAAACATTAGAAGGGTGTGTTGAAAAAGATATTTTGGGAGAAATTCTATGTAGGGACAGGGCTTGTCCTTCAGGATGAGTCCCTCAGGATGAATCCCTGTCCTGATTTTAATGAGGACAGCCACAAGGTCAGTTGACTCAAATGAGGCTGTCCCTACGACAATTTCTTCTCGCTGAGTAAAGAAGGTGAGGCACTTTTTCAACAACCTTCAATTCGACTTGTTCTGGCGGAGGGTTTATCCCTCCGCAGAGCCATAAAGGCTCTGCTACGCGTTTTGTGGGAGGAGCGAAAAAACACAAGGAACGTTTTTATTTAGGTCGCGTAGCGGAGGGTTTACCCCTCCGCAGAGCCATAAAGGCTCTGCTACGCGTTTTGCGTGAAAAGCATACAAAAGCAAGGAGCGACTTATGGACTTTGAGCTTAATGAAGAACAGAGAATGGTGAAGGAGGCGGCGGCTGATTTTGCCAAAAATACCCTTATGCCAAAAGCCGAGGAATTTGACGAAAAGGAGGAGATCCCAAAGGAGATTTATAAAGAGCTTGCCGGTTTGGGCTATATGGGGATAATGCTTCCGGAGGAGTTTGGCGGGTCCAATTTCGATTTCATCAGCTATATTTTAGTGATGGAGGAATTTGCCAAAGCGTGTGCAGGCTTACAAATTGCGCTTTCAGTACATAATTCCTTGGTCTGCGAAGCCATCCTGAAATTCGGGACACCAGACCAGAAGAAAAAACATCTCCCTTCTTTGGCTCGTGGAGAGAAAATCGGAGCATATTCCTTGACCGAGCCTGGATCGGGCACCGATGCGGGAAGCCTCAGAACCACTGCCGTGCCAAAAGATGATTTCTATATGCTCAATGGCACTAAGGCATTTGTCACCAATGGCGGGATCGCCGACCTTTTTGTGGTCTTCGTTTTAACTAACCCAGAGCTTAAATCAAAAGGAATATCCTGTCTTTTGGTGGAAAAGGGAACCGAGGGGTTTTCTATCGGAGCGAAGGAGAAAAAAATGGGGATGAGAGGTTCGGACACCCGACAGCTTTCCTTCTCGGATTGTAAGATTCCAAAGGAAAATCTCTTAGGGAAAGAAAATGGGGGATTTAAGATCGCCCTTATCCTTTTGGATCCCAGCAGAATCACAGTAGGAGCACAATCCATTGGAATTGCTCAGGCGGCTTTTGAGGATGCTTTAAAATACTCCAAGGAGAGAGTTCAATTTGGTCGGCCCATCTGTAATTTTCAAGCCATCGCCTTTAAGTTAGCAGATATGGCCACTGAAATAGATGCGGCCAAGCTTTTGATTTATCGCGCGGCTTATATACAAAACCAGGGGATTAGATGTACTCAGGAAGCCGCCATGGCTAAACTTTATGCCTCTGAGGTGGCAAACCGGGTAGTCAATGAGGCGGTGCAGATTCACGGTGGATATGGTTACATGAAAGAGTATCCAGTGGAGAGATACTTCAGAGATGCACGGGTGACAGAAATTTATGAGGGAACTTCTGAAGCCCAGAGAATCGTCATCTCCCGCCAACTTTTGAAGGAATAGCCGCCCCGCCTACGGACGGGATTTTCAACCCCGCCTTTCGGCGGGATCTTTGACCCCCGCCTGTGGCGGGATCTTCGACAGGAGAGCCAGATGAGAATTTCTGAAGAACATGAAGAATTTCGCAAGAAGATAAGAGAGTTCGCTGAAAAGGAGATCGAGCCCAAAGCTAAGGAGCTGGATGAGATTGGAAAGTTTTCTTTTGACAACATAAAAAAATTAGGGGAGATGGGGATTTTGGGAATGGTGGTTCCAAAAGAGTATGGTGGATCAGGATATGATACCTTAAGCTACACCATTGCAGTAGAGGAGATCTCCAGGGTTTGCGGTTCCACCGGCATAACCGTTGCGGCTCACGACTCCTTAGGAGTTTATCCCATCTATCTTTTCGGGAATGAAGAGCAGAAAAGAAAATACATTCCAGATTTAGCTTCAGGGAAAAAGTTGGGATCATTTGGCTTAACCGAGCCGGATGCAGGCTCCGATGCCGCCGGTACCAAGACCACAGCAGTTCTGGACGGTGACCATTATGTGATCAACGGAACCAAGACTTTCATTACCAATGCCAGCGTGGGAGAGACTTTTGTAATCACCGCGATAACCGACAAGAGTAAAGGATATAAGGGAATAAGCTCCTTTATCGTGGAAAAGGGAATGAAAGGCTTCTCCATCGGGAAAAAAGAGAACAAGATGGGACTACGAGGTTCTGACACCGCCACCCTTATCTTTGAAGATTTAAGGCTTCCCAAAGAGAATCTTTTGGGAAAGGAGGGGGAGGGATTCAAACAGTTCATGATCACTCTGGATGGTGGGAGGATCAGTATCGGCGCCATGGCTTTGGGAATTGCTCAGGGAGCGTTTGACAAAGCATTAAAGTATGCCAAAGAGAGGGAGCAATTCGGTAAACCCATCGCAAATTTTCAGGCTATTCAATGGAAGTTGGCTGACATGGCCACCCAGCTTGAGGCGGCAAGGCATCTGCTCTATCATGCCTCTGAATTAAAGGATAAAGGAGAGAGGTTCATCAAAGAGTCTGCCATGGCAAAACTGTATGCTTCAGAGGTGGGAAGGTTCGTTACCTATCAGGCTATCCAGATCTTCGGTGGATACGGATATTTGTCTGAGTATCCGGTACAAAGATACTTCAGGGACATCAAGCTGTGTGAAATCGGAGAAGGGACCTCAGAAATACAGAGGTTGGTTATTGCTCGGGAGCTTTTGAGATAAGGTTTTTATTCCGGAACCTGACTTAAGAGCGTGTCGAAAAATCACAAAAATCCCCTTTATGTCATTCTGAACGAAGTGAAGAATCTAATGAATTCAACATTTTACAAATGCGTATGCACTCATACGAGTTTGAGATTCTTC
>JAGMFA010000117.1 GCA_023127875.1 Candidatus Zixiibacteriota bacterium | reverse complement strand
AGAAAAGCAGATGAAACTGGAAAAAGTTGCAGAAAAGGCTCACCTTGCGGCCTCGTGAGCAAATGTTAGGACTGGCCCGCCGAAAAGAATCTCGTGGTTTTTACATAAATAGAACTCTGAAAAGCCAAATGGGGAGGGTTTGCTGGAGTGTCAGGCTCTGCGAATAGCTCAGGAAGTCTGTTGGCAGGGCTAAATGCCCTTCAGGGTGAATCCCTTCAGGGTGAACCCTGCCCTATGAGTGACAGATCAGCATACCCATAGGAGCGGGAATTCATCCCGCCCCGGGATAGGGAGATTTGGGCGTAGGGACAGGGCTTGCTTCGCACCGAGCGCTCAGCACCGAGGTGTCCCTGTCCGAAGCCGAAATCGGACAGCCACAAGGTCAGTTGACTCAAATGAGGCTGTCCCTACGATTTCCAAAACTTGCATGGAGTGTTAAGTCCCGCCAAGGCGGGATCTACGACTTCATCCTGACCAAAAAGAGTTTGGAGTTTTTTTGCATATTAGATCTGCCTAAAGTCAAACGACCTGTAGGGGCAGACACTTAAATTTGTCTGTCCCTCTGGAGGTGCGTGGGCAGGGTTGAATGCCCGGCCCCATGTTGATAAGCTATCAAAGTCCATAGGGGCGGGAATTTATCCCGCCCCGAAGCTAACCCTCAGAATGGTAAGCAGTCATGGCGAAACTTTTCATAATTTTGTTTTTAGCACTAATTCCTTTTGGTTTGCCTTCGCTAGTGCAAGCTGAAACTTGGTTTGTCGACGACCGGGGCGACGGTGAGATTGGCTCAGGTTTGCAGAACGACCCTTTTCGTGATCTTCAGACTGCCATAGATTCTGCTTCAAACGGGGATAAGATTCTAATCATACCCGGAACGTATGAAGCTCATCCAGATTCGTATCCTGAAGAACTTTGTGGCAATTGCGAAAAGCACAAAACTTATGTGAAAGCCACTCGAGGATTTTTGATCAAAGACAAAGCCCTTGAGATTGTGGGCAGTGGAATTGACAGCACTATTCTGGTCACAAAGGCAGGATACGGGGTTTTGTTCAAGCACAGCCGCGGATCAATTATAACCAATCTGACCATCACCGGCGGGGTTCGCGATCCGGATGGAAATGCCACCGATGCCGGGGTGGTGGCAAAGTTCTCCACGGTGACTGTCAAAAACGTCAAGATCAGTGATAACAAACATCAACTCGAAAACGTGGTGGTGGGTATTGGTGGAGTGTTCGGAAGGGAGAATTCGGAACTCTTCATCTTGGATAACGTCATAGAAAACAATGGCTGGGATGGGGTCGCCCTATATCGTGGAGCGAATGCCTATATTGCAGACAATGTGATTTGTGAAGGTCGGGGAGCTGGAATCGGTATCACCTGGGATGCCACAGCCATAGTCTATCGCAACCGGATCTCCGGCTACTGGAAGGGTATCGGAACATTCGGAGATTCTCGAGCTATGGTAAGAAACAATGCGGTTTACGACAACTTAGGCTGGGGAATAATTGCTACCGGAAATTCTTTTATGGAGGCTTCCAACAACGTGATCACCAGAAATGGCAACTGCGGTTTCGCTCCCTGGAGTGAGAGTGCTCGTGGCACCTTCATAAATAATATCGTTACGGAAAACGGCTGGAGAGACGAGTGGGTCTGCCCCTGCGTGGGAATCTGGATGTATGGAAGATTCGAGAATTTCGTGATCTCTCACAATATTGTCTGGGGCAATGAAGAAGGAAATTACAGGGATATGGATGATCTGACTGGAAAGGAGGGGAACATTTCAACAGATCCGCTCCTTAGGGGCAAAATAGATTTTCATCTTATGCCGGGTTCGCCTGCTATCGATTCGGGCGATTCGGTCTTCACCGATCCAGATGGGGGTCCCTCCGACATGGGAATCTACGGTGGTCCCGGTGCCCGCATAGACTCAGATTATAAAGCTCAGGTGGAAGATACCTCCTTTATCGAGATGATAGCAGTAGGCGACGTGATGCTTGCCAGAGGGATTAATAGAAAAATCAAAGAAATGGGGTCAAACTATCCCTTTGAGGAAATCCAAGAAATCATAAGCAAGGCAGACATTGCTTTCTGTAATCTGGAATGCGCTATCTCCCAAAGAGCAACGGGAAAATTTGAAAACAATAATTTTTGTATCAAACCTGAGAATGCCAAAGGGTTATCATTCGCTGGGTTCGATGTGGTCTCTTTAGCAAACAACCATATGTTTGACTGTGAAAAAAAGGGCATTTTGAGCACGCTGGAATTCTTAAAAGATGAGAAGATAAAGTTCGCCGGAGGGGGAAAGACAGCTAAGGAAGCTTTGCGTCCGGCAATCATTGATCTGAAAAACATAAGAGTTGGCTTTTTGGCATTCTGTGCCTATCCCATGGATTGGATAATTCTTGAAGAGGATGATCCTGCAATAGCGTTCTATAATTCAAGTGTGGCAATAGAAGCGGTTAAACAGCTCAAGAAAAAGGCTGACGTAGTCGTGGTGTCTATGCATTGGGGAGACGAGTATAAGAAGTCCCCTAACTCTTCACAAATCAATATCGCTCATCAGTTGGTAGATGCCGGTGCGGACTTGATTTTAGGACATCATCCGCATGTGCTTCAAGAGATTGAAGAATATAAAGATGGAATAATCGCCTACAGTCTGGGGAATTTCGTTTTCGATCAACGCAAGCCTGAGACCAAAAGGAGCATGATATTCAGGACCAAAATTTCCAAAAAGGGGGTAAGTCTGCTTCCGCCTTTGCTGGTTGAAATCGAAAATTTTCAGCCGCGTATCATAAAAAAAATTCCAAAAAAGACCGAAGAGGTCGAGTTCCAAAGATACTGAAGAAAGTTTGTAGGTCAACCATCCCGAAGGGTGGTTGACGATTCGTATGAACGCATACGCATCTTTTTCGTCAAGCAGTCCTGCGGACATGCTTGACCTACGAGACTGGGTTCCTGGTCTACTACCGCTTGCCACACCACTGCTTAAGGCGGGTGTTCTTCACCCGCCGTCCGTCTCACGTTGGTGAAGAACACCAACGAGAAGCGAAGAATGGCACCCTGAATCAACATTTACAGGAGTTGCTTTTTCAGATCAAATTCCATCCCATCGCTGGCAGCAATAGTTCTTACGCCAGTCTCCTTTTCGACGTCAGCGGCTGCCTCCCACGGCTTGGAGCGAATCATAGTCATGCCAAAATGCGTCAATATAGCTTGCTTGGGGCTTATCCCTTTTATGATCTTCTTGACATCCTCAAGGTTGAGATGATCCACATCCAATTTTTTACCCCCTTTTCCATCATAACGAACTACGTTAATCACAATCAGATCGCTTTCTCTGTATTTGTCGATCAAATCGGGAAAGAATCTGGTATCAACGATGAATGAAATGGTATATCTGGGTGTTTTGAACACGATCCCGTAAGTTTCAACCGGATGAATGTGACGAAGAGGAGTGAATATCTCAATATTTCCTAAAGTATAGGTAGCTCCCTCTTTCAGGACAAAAATTTCGTTCAAATAATCCCTTACATATTTTAAAACAACAGGATCGTTTTCCAAAGCCGATCGTGGAGCAAACAATGCTCCCCTTTTGGAGAAGCCGCCATTGGTCATGGCTTCGATCATGATGTTCACGTCGTTGGCATGATCGATATGCTGATGAGACAAAATGATGGCATCCAGTTGGGTAGGATCCAAAGGTGGTCTGCTTTTGGCACATCTGACCAGAGTTCCCGGTCCCGGATCCAAAAGCAGATTTTTGTCTTCTAACGTAATCCACGTCCCTGCGGATGATCGCAGTTGCTTGATCATCACAAAGCGCGCACCTGCCGTGCCTAAAAATTTTATCTTATGTGCCATTACAACGCATTTATACGTTTAATCCGTTTCATCCGTTGACAGGCAAACTAAAGCCGTTCTCTGTATACTGTATACTGCCTACTGATAACTGCCAAAGCTCAAACGAGCTACGGCAAGAAAAAAGCCCCCCGCAAAATGCGGAGGGCCCCTTTCTTGAGGTGCATTCCCTTTCCCCCTTCTAATCGTCTGAGATCTCAATTTTTACCGCGATGCAAACCATTCCTCGAGGATCTTGGTCACAGAAGGAGACCACTCCGCTTTCTATTCCTGGATCGGTTGTGGCGGTAAAGGTAAAGCCGGTTGCCTCTCCAAACTCGTTGGTATAGGCTGAGCCAGCTACTGTTCCTCCAGAGGTATGAGCCTGATCAGCCACAATGTAATGTCCACCCAAAGGATTACCATAGCGATCCCTGATGATCACCACCACCGGGACCGTGGAACCGTGCGGGACAGAAGCTTCTATATCGATTTCACAGTTTTTGCTATAGGTATTTGCCGTAAGAAAGGTGACATTAACCGAACTTGATACAAATCCAGATTTGGCGGTCAAGACATTTATAGCGCCGATTCCATCATCTTCATACAGAGAAGTCATGTGGTAATCCTGGGGCAGGACTTGACTGATCAGTTCAGTCTCAAACAGACTGGCATAACAGCCGTCGCTGGTATTTCCGGAAGGGACCGAGCCGAAGTCAGTCTTCATTTCCACCGGGGTCTGGTTTACGACAAAATTATCATTTACGTCCAGCACCTCCACTAACACAACTCCTTTGGATACCCCGTCGGCTAACAGAGAGTCTGGATACTTCCGGAAGATTACGCTGTCAGGCGGTCCCGATACGATTAAGTTGGTGTGATCACTTATTGTTCCGGTTTCGCCCTCAGTTTCAGCATAAATTGTGGCAATTCCGTCATTCCTTGGGTCGGCTGATATAAAAGTGGAATAGGCACATCCCGCTTTGGTCTGATCACAGCAGTACACCATCCCTTCATCCGTATAGAAGTGCACAGAGGTTGAGTCCGGGACCGGATTCCCGTAAACGTCCACCACACACGCACACAGATCGGCTTCTACACAGTTTATATCCCACCCCCGGATGTTGCACGGAGTAACTCCTACGGAAATGTCAAATGGAGGTCCAGAACATATAGTCACGATTGGGGCAGCGGAAAGAACACCTCCCACTTTAGCCTGTAACCTCACCACGCCGGACTTGGTGCCGCTTAACAGGGTAACCACAGCCTGTCCCCAAGAGTTCGTATTTACGGTAACCGGATAGGAGGTATCTCCATTAAGGTTTTCACCACCTTCAGGTCCGTAGAGAATGTAGAATTCCACCGGAAAATCCTTGTCTGTTCGGTTTCCGTTGTCATCATAACAAGTGGCAGTGATATGGGTAGCCTCCATGCCACCGGTCCCCTTAACTTGGATGGAAGATTGATCCGGGGTCAAGACAACAAATGCTACACTGTCTGTGGGAACTAAAACTATGGGACAATCCTCTTGTATTTGTCCACACCCCAAAATTGCAGTCACTTTGATATAGGCAGTTCCGGTTCTGAATCCAGCCATGTAGTCCACCTGGACAACGCCATTCTGGGTGAAAGCATAAGCAGGTATGGTGCCAATCGGATTCCACTTTCCATCCTGGTTGGTATCATGTATCAAATTGTCGATTCCCTCGGTGTAGTAGCCATCTTCATCTATATCATCAAATTCCTCACCCGCCACAAATTTCACTAAAGTGCTGTCCTCCACCAAGGTGCCGGTTGAATCTGTAACGGTTGCCTTTATGATGCTGGTGGAGATTCCATCTGCTGGAAGCCAGGAAGGAGTAATTTCAATTTCTATGGGTTTGGTGGTTTCCTCGGTCGATACCACCTCTATCTGTGCAGTTTTGGGTTGAGCTCCTTGAGCGCTTGCCTGAATTGTAGCGGTGCCCAAACCTGTGGCAGTGAAAACCGATGTGGCCAGACCATTGTCATCCGTGGTGGCGACCTCAGGAGTGAAATGTCCGGCTGTAGAAGGGCTAACCGAAAAGGAGACCTCTACTCCTGAAACGGGGTTACCCTCTTCGTCCATCACCTCCACATTAACCGCCACGCTCTGGCCGTTTAGAACAGAGGTAGGTGCATAGAGGGTTGCTGTGATCACTGTCTCGTCATTTACCTTAGTCACTTTCTCGGAACATCCGACCAGTAAGATGGCAACTGCTGCAGAGAAGAGAGCAAACACAGAGACGACCACCAGAGAGTTGGATACTTTTCTGCTCATAATTGACTCCCCTTAAATTTTAAGTTATTAGTTAAAAATTGACACTTTCATTCTAAATTCTTTTATCGGCATAACTCCTCAATTATTTAGAAAACCGACAGCTTTTGAATGATCTTTGTTAAACCATCTGAGGGAGGTAAAACATGAGCGTTTAAGAAGTCAACTACCCCCGACTAAAAGTCCGCAGGATCTCAGTTGAGTCAAATGACCATGGGATCGGGGGCTTGGAATCCGATGCGTATGCACTCATACGAGTTGAAGTCGGCTGAAGTTACTAAG
>JAGMFA010000116.1 GCA_023127875.1 Candidatus Zixiibacteriota bacterium | reverse complement strand
CCTTTTTCAAACTGTCAAACTTGAGCCGGACAGTATGTCGGAAATCGAGGGAAACTCTTGGGGTCGTTCAGTGCACCTATCGGGGCCATAATGGAATACGTATTCTTGCCATGTATTCGGGTATAGAAGTGGTTTCTTCAGAGCCGTCGGAAGATCACTTCCTAATTCTAATGGCAGACAGGTAATCAACCCACTCTGAGGATAGGGTCTATCCGGGTATCTAGGGAAATCAATTTGGGGGGCATAAGCCAGAAAATTAATGATGCCTTGGTAATTGTATACTTTCAAGATTATCTGACTAATCTTATAGTCTTTCTCAAAAACTGTGACATAGATATCAACCGTTCTTTCCCCATATAAGTTGTTTAGAAATAGACTACCTTGATAAGGATAGGACATGCTTTTAGTGTCTTCGAGTTCTTCTGAAGTATTCACGATCGCATTTTCTTCCTCCTTACTTCGATCAATATCATATCCAACCGTCGTGCGACCTTCCAAAGCGTAAAGAATACCGTCCTTGCTCTTGAAATAGACAAAGCCGTCGGCTATGGAAGGTGAGGAGATCACTCGGCCTTCTATTCTGAATTTCCACTTTTCCTGACCTGTCTTTATGTCCACCGCATAGATATGACCGTCCCAAGTCCCGAAATAGACAACTCCATCAGCTATGGAAGGCGTAGAGACACTCCAGGTTTGTGTTTTGAATTTCCAGTTTTCCTGCCCCGTGTTCATGTCGATAGCATGAAGATAACCGTCATCGCTCCCAAAATACATAACAGCATCGGCAATAGCAGGGTCAGAAACCTCTTGTACGGATCCTTTTGCTTTGAATCTCCATTTTTCCTGCCCGGTGTTGCTGTCCACCGCATGGAGATAACCGTCCGAGGTCCCAAAACAGACAGTTCTATCGAATATCGCAGGGGAAGAAACCACTGGGGCTTCTGCTTCGAATTTCCACTTTTCGAGACCTATTTTTTTGTCTAGTGCATAGAAATAACCGCCCCAGGACCCGAAATAGACAACCCCGTCCAGTATGGCAGGAGAAGAGCCACCCAAGTGGTCTTCTGTTTTGAACTTCCACTTTTCGTGTCCGGTATTTATGTCCACTGCATAAAGATGACTGTAACTACTGAAATACGCCACTCCATCAGATATGGCAGGAGAAGAGCACACTATGTCTTCTGTTTTGAACTTCCACTTTTCCTGTCTGGTGTTTATATCGACGGCATAAAGATAGCCGCTCCCGAAATACACAACACCATCGGCTATGGCGGGGTCAGAAACCTGTGATCCTTCTGTTTTGAATCTCCATTTTTCCTGCCCGGTGTTGCTGTCCACCGCATGGAGATAACCGTCCGAGCCAACGAAATAAACAACTTCATCGAATATGATCGGATCAGAAACCACTTCGTCTTCTGTTTTTGACTTCCACTTTAACCCGCCAAGTTCATGCATTCCCCTTGCGTTGTAAACACCAGTGCGTTGCAGGTTCGCACGGTACATTGCTACCTTTGGAAGATCTTTCGATTTTGAGCAATCCAAAAGGATAAGAAGCAGGATACCCATTACTACTGTTATTGCACCAATTGTTTTCTTCATCTTAAACCTCACCTTGTTTTTTAAGCTCATTTATATCATATGGTGTCTCTCGTGTTCTGCAGTGCTATGGGCATTTAGGCGAGAGTTCTTCCCTCTGTAGACATTCTTTCTAAGCGTTAATTCTCCTGAACATAAGACCTAATATGAAAGTCATGATCTTCAAACTTTACCTCTTCTTCCGGTTCTTATGTTGTTTAAGGATATTCCATTTTTGCATTTCTTTTACCGGTAATTTGAGTTCCCAACTCCACTTGAGTCTCAAATGCTTTATGACGTCTTTACGTGGAATTACATAAAACTCTGGTTGACCTGCTTTTAGGATTTTCACAATATAAACGAAGTAGCTTTTTTCTTTTTGCAGAGCTTCAAAACAATTATGTTGGAAAGACACCCATCTTGGGTTTTTCTTTCTCGTACCTTTAACTTCTATGCACCGTCCTCTGGAGATAATATCGTAGCCCTTGCCTTGCTTCACGGCTTTCGCCTTTTTTCTTCTAATATCGTGTTCGTATTTGATAACTTCCCTAACGGCCTTAAGCTCAATTTCTTTGTTAGTCATCTTTCCCTCCTTTTAAGTTGATTTCAAAATGTTTTGTGACAACGCTCTTATACTTTTTCAGATTATCGGCAAAAATTCTTTACTTTTCTTCTTTTCTTCTTGACACCAGAAAGTGAATCACATATAATATGGTTGAATTTGATCTCTGATAAATTGATAACTGATTTGGTACCCCGAAAGGGGTCTTGAGGGAAGACGGTGAAATTCCGCCACAGCCCCGCTACTGTAAGTGGCTACGAAAGCTTTAAACAAGCCACTGTCCCGATCCATATGGATAGTTGACGGTTCACAGCAAAGAGGTTTTTACCATGAACTATGAACCGTGAACTGTGAACCGTAGTTCGCCGGGATGGGAAGGCAAAAAGCAAGTAGGTTTGAAGCCACAAAGTCAGGAGACCTGCCAAATCATTTGTTCCCTAATTTCCTTGCGCGGGTAAGGAGAAGGCTTGAAGACATTATGACCCCGCCATAGGCGGGGTTTTTTGTTTCCGCCTCAAATGAAAACGCTTTTCCCCTGCCCGGTAGATGATAACAAGGAGGCGGAAAATGAAAAAGCTTTCTTCCATTTTTCAACTAACAAAAAATGTCCGCCATCGGCAGTCGGCGGACGGCGGACGGTGGACGACGGACGGCGGACGGTGGACAGCTCCATTCCTGGATGTTTGGAGAGGATTTCTCCAACCGAGCCGAACAAAATCGCTTTTGATTCTTTTGGCAATCGCAAGCCTCTGGTTCTGCCCTGCTTTTTCCCTTGCCCAATCCAATATAAAAATCGAAGGGCACATCTATGATCAGGATGATGGTCATCCTATACCCCAAGCCACGGTTAAAATAGCAAACACAAATTATGAATGCAGTTCCGACAACTCAGGTTATTTCTTCTTCGAGAAAATACCGGTGGGAACTTATTTGTTGACTATCTCATCCCCGGGGTATGAAAACCAAATGATCTTTCCAGTGGCGGTAAGCGAGGATGTTACTACTATGATTGATGTTCAGCTCAAGATGAAGACCTATCGTCTTCCTGGCTTGGAGGTTGTCGCGGAGAAAGAACCTGTCAAAATCACCAGCATCGAGATCATAGAGAAGCCACAGATCGAGGGAATGCAGGTAAAGACCCTTACCGAGGTTATTGACAACGTAAGCGGTGTCTTCGTGCAGAAAACTGGAACAGTTGCGGGAACTCACCAAGTTAGCATTCGGGGGAGTTCACCCAAACATGTTTTGATCCTTTTGGATGGGCAAAAGATTAACCCCTCTGGAAGTGGAGTAGCTGATCTGAATACCGTGCCTTTGGAAATGGTAGAGAAGATTGAGATTTTAAAGGGAGGGCAATCTGCCATCTATGGTGCAGACGCTCTGGGAGGGGTGATCAATATAATCACACTCCCCCAGAAAAGAGATGAGCCATCCAAGCTCACTTTGGGAAACCACTGGGGAAAATGGGAAACTGAGATTTTCAATTCGTCTGTTTCCAAAACCTTTTTCAAGAAGTTATTCACTAAATTTGCCTACACCCGTGAGTATGCCAAGAATGATTTCAAAATATGGGTCTATGACAATCCCAAAAAGCGGGAACTTTTGAAAAAGCAAGGGCGGAACGGAGACAGCACCACCACCAGAAAGAATGCCTACAAAAAAGCCTCTAACTTCTTTTTGTCCGGGAAATACATTTTTAGCTCAGCAACCGAGTTGAGTTTTTCAGGACACATCTACCAGGCAAAGAATGGGATTCCGGGAAGTTATGGCTGGATGGTAGCACACCAGAGGGCCTGGGCTAAAGATGAACGCAGACTGGCAAGCTTAAAACTTACTCACCGCCTTTCCTCAAGAGTTCTTCTGGAGAACAGTTTCGGATACTCTCGTTTTAAGCAACACTTTCATAACGACACCATAACCGTCTTCAATTCCAAATACGCGGATGACATAATCGATTTCTCTTTGCTTGCGCACATAAAGATACACCATACCAATCAGCTCAAGATTGGAACCCAACTCCAAAAGGATGTTCTAAATCATACGAACCTTCGTAATCCTGACAACAGCATGGGTAAAATAAAGAGAGAAACCTTTGGCGTTTTCTTTTCAGATGAACAACAGTTCACTCTGCCGAAGTTTTTATTTTTCAAAAACTCAAATTTTAATTTCGCATTAAGGTGGGACGATTCTGAAATCTTAAACGACTTTCTTTCTCCACAGGCGGGTTTGGCACTTTCCAGAGGAGAAAGATACCGCATAATCTTGAAAACCAATTATGGGAAATCCTATCGCCAGCCCTCCAATAATGCCCTGTTCTGGAAGGGGGACGTTTTTGCTAAAGGGAATCCTGATCTTCTCCCTGAAAAGAATGAGCATTCAGAGGCTGGGGGAGAAATTCATCTTCCCTGGCTGGGAAACCTTTCAGGGGGGATGACCTATTTTCACAATTTCGTGACAAATCTGATCGAGTGGCATAGACGTTTCGATGGCAGATATTATCCGGTCAATATCTCCCGGGCAAAGATCTATGGGCATGAGGATTTCATAAACTGGAAGAGTCCCAAAGACATTTTCGAGATTAACTATAATAACACCGTTTGTTATGCCAAAAACAAAAGCGGGGACAGGCTTGAAGATGGGAAATTCATCCCCTTTAGACCTCGATATTTAACCAACTTAAGCTTTGAGGTTGATTATAAGATATTTGAAATCTTATACAAGATACGTTGGGTATCGGAACGCTTCACCGGACCGGCTAACACCAAAAAAGAAGAACCTTATCATCTGGAAGATTTAAGCTTGAGTCTGAAAAAGAGAATCTGGGAAGTAGAAACAAAACTAAAATGGGAGTGGAGGAACTTGAATGACGAGGAATACATGCTGATACACCGCCACCCCATGCCAGGCAGAGAATGGGGAATAAATTTAACCATCGCTTGGGAGTTTAACCGGAAATAAGCTGGGCTGCTTATACGAAGATATAAAAAGTATGCTATGGTTGAAAAGTCAACTTTTAACTGGAGGTTTAGCCAATGCTAAAGAAATTGCTTTTACTTCTTCTTTCGAGCGCAACTTTGTGCACATCTTTATTCTTAACTTCAGCATATGCGGATAGATTCGCTTATGTGGTGAACAGTTATCCGGAAGATGAGACATTATCTAAAATCAATTTAACCACCGGTGAGGTGACCAATCACATCGACACTTTAGGAGAATCGCCCAACCAGATAGTTATTCAGGGAAATTTTGCCTATGTGGTCAATTCGCTTGACCATGATATTCAGATCATAGATTTAGAAACTGAAAACACGGTCGGCTATATCATTATCGGAGAACCTCGTAATCCGTTCCATATAGCATTTGTGGATACCCAGTATGCCTACGTCACCAACCTTATGTACTACAATACCATCTCCAAAGTGGATGTGATCAATCGAGAAGTGGTGGAAGAATTTGGAGTGGGACAAGGTCCTGAGGGCTTGTTAGTTGTGGGTAATAAACTTTATATATGCTGCTGTGGATTTGAGTGGCCCAAGTACAAGCGTATCACCGGGCGGGACTGGGTTTTTGATCCCACTCATCGGGCGAATGATGTCAAAGCCTATCGCTATATTCCGGGAAAGGTGTATGTGTTTGATATTCAGGATGAAGTAGTTTTAGATAGCATAGAAGTAGGGCTTAATCCCCAGTATCTGGACTTAGATCCGGAAGGCGAATTGAATGTGGTTTGCACCGGTGACTATTGGTCTGTGTTCGGTCAGATCTATCGCATAGATCCCACCACTGACACAGTCATCGACAGCATATCTACAGGAGGTAATCCTGGTGTGATTTCCATAGGAAGCGATGGGGTCGGCTATCTGGCGGGGGGTGGTTGGGATCCGGATTCCGGGAAGGTGTTTACGTTCGACAGTTATGCAGACACCATAATCCGGGGATCAGAAAATCCCATCCACACCGATTGTGGCGTGATAGCGGTAACTGCCTTGCATCCCTCTCAAGTTCTGACCAGCAACTTTGATGGAGACAATATCAGTCGAATGAACAAGAATGGCGTTCTTTTCAATCAATATCCCGTAGGCAATGGACCGATATCTACGGCAATATACACCACCTCCCCTCAAATTCCGCTCTTGGATCAGCGAAGCATGATTATTTTGATAATGCTTTTGGCACTGGCAGGATCCTTCCTTTTGGAAAGAAGGGGGTGAATCCACAAAAATTCTGAAACTTTGATTTGCCTCTGAGTTATTAAGGAGAGCATATAATTGTTTACTTTCCCCCTTTAGAAAAAGGGGGGAAGGGACAATAGTGTTGCGTTAATCGTAGCT
>JAGMFA010000115.1 GCA_023127875.1 Candidatus Zixiibacteriota bacterium | reverse complement strand
CAATTATATGCTCCCCTTAGTAATTGTGTTCGCCTAAAGAAGTGGTGGTATTCTGATTAAATGAAAAACTTTTGGCCCCGAGGGCGAGCATCCATGCCCGCCCAATCTCAAATCCAGTTTATAGGCCGTATATGCCTGCCAGCCATGAGTCACCAGACCTGTCCGTGATTTTTACTTCTGTTCTTCTTCCTCTTTTTTGGTCTTTTTGGCCTTCTGAATTTTTTCAATTATCCCAGGAACTGCCTCAAACAGCCCCTCTAACTTTCCCGGTTTTGCGCCCAATACGGTAACCTCTTCGCCTTTGATCACAATGAAGGCGGCTGGCTCGATTCTCACTCCACCGCCACCACCACCACCACCTGCCTCTCCTTTCTTTTCCTTCGTCTCTGCCTCTCCTCCGCCTGCTCCGAACCCGATCAGTATTCGACAAACCGGAATGATGGTGTTGTTGCCAACGTTGATAGGCTCACCCAGGATAGTTTCTGTTTTGGCGATGGTTTTGATCTCATCCAGAAGCGCCTTCAGAATCTGTTCAGCTGTGCTTGCCATCTTTAATTCACCTCCTTTTTTTGAGAATAAAGGTTTTCACTAATTGTATCTTCGGCATGGCAAAAAACATTTTTAAGACAGGAGCGACGATGTTTAGTGGTCTAATGCTGAAAACTGTTTCTGCGCTTCCCCGTGGAAGTTGGTTCACGAAATCAGGCTGGACCCTTATTCGGGCGTTGGGGAAAAAACAATCAGTAGAATATCTCACGGCGCAAAGTTGCCCATATAGAATTCCGGTCAGTGCAGGATCAGGAGTTGCCATGTTTACGTCCACAGAAAACCTATCCCATCGTATAGCTCTAAGGATATTTAGAAAGAAGCGCAAAACTATTGGGATAACCTGAAACAAAAGCTCTCTTTTGTGCCACAAATCGGAGATATTTAACTTTCGCCCTTTCTTTTTAGCCTTTTTGATTTTTTCCTTCGCCTTCTTCTTGAATTCTTTTCGAATGACTTTTTGATTAAAGAGGCTAAGCTCAAAAGCCTTCTCTTTCAGGTTGCTTCCCACATCGATCCAGAGCCAACTAAAGGCGATCAATTTCTTTCGGTCATTTAAAATCAATTCCAAGCGAATGGGCACAAGCAGGCAGGCTAATGTGAGAACGAGAAAAATAGCTAACACCAGAAACAGAAAGGAGTTCATCGGAACAGATTGTTTATTGGTTCAAGGGGTTGGGCGTATAGAACTGACCCCTTTTGTCCTAATAAAAATCTCTTACCCTTTTATAATACGAAGGAAAGAGGACTTAGTTCTCTATTTCTTCTTGAGAGCTATATAGGTACAGATCCCGATTCCCCCGAACAACACCACAAAGGTAAGAATTAACATAATAATCGCTGATGCGGGCATCACTTTCTCCTTCAGGACGAGCCTTCAGGACGAGTCCTTTTGGCTATCATAAGGATGATTCCCAATATTGGCAGAAGCAGGACCATCATCCAGCCACCCAAAAACTCAGCCAACCGTGGATAGCTTCCATAGGAGCCTTTTATCCTTTCCAAAATCTCAAAAAGGATCAAGACTCCAAGAATAACCGGTATCAAAAATCTGATGAAAATATCCCACCAGATTCCAATCCTGAATTCTGAGATTCCATTTACATATTCTTTTATCTTCCCGCTGCCGAAGATCCATCCAATTAAAATACATTCCCCCAGGCAGACCAGTGAGAGCCCAAATTTATTCATAAAATTATCCAAAATATCTAACCAGAGAAGTCCAGCCCCGGTGGTAAATATAATGCCTATAATAAGGGCGATAGAACACACTACTATGTTGGAAATTCGGTGTGAAATCTTCCATTTGTCCCTCACTCCGGCTGCCACCGCCTCAGCTAAGGAGAAGGCGGAATCGATTCCTAAAGTGAGCAACATCAGGAAGAACATCACCCCAAATAATGGTTGCCAGAAGGGGAGATTGTTGATGATGTGAGGATAGGTTACAAAAGCCAGTCCCGGACCAGAGGCGACCACATCCGCTACAGGTTTGCCTATTTTCACCGCATAATATCCTAAGGCGCCGAAGACGGCAAATCCAGCTAAAAAAGAGGTGGCACAGTTGGACAGGCTGATTATGAAAGCATTGTTCACTATGTCCGTTTTTCTGGGGAGGAAACTGGAATAGGCTATCATTATCCCGAAACCAACGCTTAAGGAGAAAAAGACCTGGGTGTAAGCCGCTAACCATACCTGGTAAGAAAGCAATTTCTGAAAATCAGGGGTAAGATAAAACTTAAGTCCTTCAACTGCTCCCGGAAGCGTTACTCCTCTGATAACAAGGAGGATAAGGAAAAACCAGGGAATAAGAACGGTGGCATACACCACCTTTCCTACAGTCTTGACGCCTTTCCAGATGGAGAAGAAAATAGCTATCCAGCTCAAAAATAAACCCAGCAGGATATATCCCTTTATCCCTCCAAGCTCAAATGGGCTTTGGGTTAATCCCAGCGTTTTTTGATAAAAGAAACTACCAGGATCGTCTCCCCAGGCTAAGGTCAGGGAATGATACACGTAATTAAAACAGTAGCTCATGATAATAGCATAGTAACAAACTATAAAGAATCCCACCAAGATTGCCGCCCAGCCGAACCATTCGAATTTTTTATTTACCTTTCGGAAAGCCTTGGAAGCAGAGCCCTCCATTTTATGCCCCAGACCGAATTCCAAAATCATAAGTGGAATTCCCGCAGTGAATAAAGCAACCAGCCAGGCAACTAAAAAGGCGCCTCCGCCGTTCTCATAACATATATAGGGAAAACGCCAGATATTTCCCAGACCGATAGCCGAGCCGATAGACGCTAAAATAAAAGCAGTGCGACTATCCCACCGATCTCTTTTCTCCATCTGTTCCTCCTGAAATGGTCAAAAGTCGAAAGCCTGAGATAATAAAATTCTTCAAAATATATTTTAAAAAAAGGAAAATGCAAGGAATAAAATTCCTCCCCCGCAACTTTTTCACCTGAACGGATTTTGTTTTTGTTCCCCATTCTCAGAACTTATCCGGAGGACTTTTTTGTTGCTTTATTTGATGTTTTTCCCTATAATGGGCTGACTTTAAAAGGAGGGATAAAATGCCATTCTGGACAAAGTTCTGGGTGATCATTCCACCCATCGTGCTTTTTGCAGTTACCCTCATATTCTATATCGTTTCCGGCAAAAAGAGGGAGGGATAGATGGATCCTATCTTGATAGGATTTTTGGCTTATCTGGTCCTGTTGATGATCAAAGGATCACTGACCTTCAAATACAACAAGACCATCGCCGACTTCGTTCTGGCTGGTAGAAGATTAGGTCCTTGGCTGGTCTCCTTTAGCGAAAGAGCTTCCGGAGAGAGTGCCTGGCTTTTAATCGGCTTGCCGGGTTTAGCCTTAGCCTCGGGATTTAATGCCATCTGGCCCGCCATCGGATGTGTATCCGGTATTCTTTTCTCCTGGGTGTTCATTTCTCGCCGGCTCAGAACCCAAACGGAAAAACATAATGCTTTAACCATCCCCGATCTTTTTGAGAACAGATTCTCGGATAACACTCACCTTCTGAGGGTCGTCTCCACAGTGATCATCATATTTTTCTTCACCATATATGTCTCCGCACAATTTCTTGCTGCAGGCAAAGTGCTCAATACCATCTTTGGAATAAGCCAGTTTCAGGGAATGATGATCGGAGCTTTCATAATCGTGATTTACACCATCATGGGTGGATTCTTTGCAGTTGCCTGGACTGATCTTTTGCAAGGAGCCATCATGGTCTTCACCCTGGTGTTGCTTCCCATAGTGGGATTGATCGAGTTGGGAGGAATAGATAAGTTATCCGTTGCACTTAAAAACATCGATCCCGGTCTTCTTCTGGTGGGTGGTGGAAAAGAGGGTTTTCCCATGATCGCATCCATTTTGGGCGGGCTAGGGATTGGACTGGGCTATATGGGACAACCTCATCTGGTAACCAGATTCATGGCTATCAGAGACCCCCGGAAGTTGCGTCAGGGAACTTTGATTGCTATATGTTGGGCGCTATTAGCATTCTGGGGAGCTGTATTCATCGGAATAATCGGACTGGGGCTTTTTGGAAATATCTTTGCCGATCAGGAACAGATCATGCCTTACATGACCAAGACCTTGGTCCCGGCATGGCTGGCAGGAGTTTTAATCTCTGGAGCCATCGCCGCTATGATGTCCACCGCCGACTCCCAGCTTTTGGTCAGCACTTCCGCCATCTCCAGAGACATCTATCACCAGATGATGAAGAAGGACGCACCGGATAAAAGATTGGTGATGATCAGCCGGGTGGCAACTTTGATCATCGGACTAATCGCTTTCATTCTGGCATTAAGTGCCCAGTCTTTAGTATACTGGTTAGTTCTGTATGCCTGGGCTGGATTGGGGGCAAGCTTTGGTCCCGCGCTTTTAACCACCCTGTGGTGGAAAAAAGTGACCAAATGGGGAGTCTTCTCCGGCATGGTTGTGGGAACCATCACCGTGTTGATCTGGTATAATGTGCCTGCGCTCAAAAACACCCTATATGAACTGATCCCTGGCTTTTTCCTTTCACTTTTGTCCATAATAATTGTGAGCATATTGACTCAAAAACCTACTTTCAAATCAGCTTGATTTTGGCTTTTGTGTGTTTGGTTAAGTATCCTCCCTTGGTCCTTTATGTGGCGAGACAGGAAGCCCCGCCAAAATTTAATGCAGAATTATATTGCCAGATAATCCCATAGTTGTTATGTTACAGTTCAGTTATATTTGTTTTTGATGAGAAAATAGACTTTATAACAAAAGAAAGGAGGGACTATGAGCTATTAGGTTCCCATGTAGGAACCGCCAAAGAAGCTTTCTTGAGCAAGTTTTCGAGTTTTAACAAGAAGGGAGGAAAGTATGAGAAAACAGAGTTGGAAGCTTTTCGTATTTTTTATATGTGTGATCTCTCTATGGCTTGTCGGCTGTGGTGAAGATAAGGAATGCCCAACGTGCCCTAAACATCCTGCAACACTTTATCTTTCCGTCCACAAGATCGATTTAGGCGCAACCGGAACCAGCGCCACCTTTGACATCAAGAATACAGGAGAGGAAACTTTAAATTGGACCATCACCACCTCGGGAGCCAATTGGTTCACTGTCTCTCCCACAAGCGGTACTAATAACGCTACCATCACAGTTACAGCACATCGGGACTCAATAGAAACATTGGGCCAACATAAAGCCAAGGTGTACGTGAGTGCTGGATCCTTAAAGGACACAGTAGAAGTGTTCCTCCTCTATGGGGGCAAGTGGCTGATAAAGGACGATGGTAGTTCCGATGCTTGCCGTTACGCAGAAGAGTGGGATGACGCTTACTTGGTTAATCTTTTCCGTATGCCGGAAGGAATGAGCGACTGCTTTGTGGACTCGGTGAAGATAAACTTCTGCCAAGCCGGTCCCATAAGGCTGCGCGCCTTCAATGCCATGTGGGATTATGGTTTGCATTTATGGTGGCCAGACGAGATTATCAATTTCAAACCCGGTGAGCTTCAGGGACAGATAGGCTGGAATACTGTTAAGGTAAATTGGTATGTGGCGACGGATCCCTTTTTCGTAGGTTATTATCAGCCAGAGTATACAACTCCAGATTTGAATTACGACATCGTACAAAATGATACTACAAGTTACGTATACGATTGGTTCCTAGACGGGTGGGTGCAGTATTACGATGCGGTCTTCTACATTCGTATATTTATAAGCCCTGTTCTGGAGTATGCTCCCAAAATCTCACCTGAAAAAAGACCTCTGGACATAACTCAGCGAGAACGCGATATCTTGAGTCAAAGAAAGGAAGGGGGATTGATCAGGTCGGTTGAGCGATAACCTTGGAAATTTCCTACAAAAAGGGATGTCAACCGTCCCCGCAGGGCTGGTTGACAATCATTTGTTGGTCGAGGGTGCCCTCCCTGACGGGTCTCCGTCACCCTCGACCTTTTATGTTGCGGGGTAAGGGCTTGCCCTGAGGATTCAAGCCGAAGAGTACCCCGCAACAACCTGCAACTTGTAGGGGCGATTCATGAATCGCCCCTACAGGTTGTAATCCCTTACTTATTAAGTCTTCAATTCTCTCTTTACCTTTAGGCTCCTTTCGCCATCTGTTGGTATTCCACGGCTGGCAGGCTTCACCAACAGAAGGGTTTCACAGATTAGCAAGCTGTTGGTCAATCACCAGTATCCCGCCAGAGGCGGGCAGACGCCCGCCCGTCTGGGCGGGAGAAGACCAACAGCCACCCCGATCCATTTTTTGTCCGCGGAATCTTGAGATAGAGGCAGGATTCATCCTGCCCGTTATAAAAATGATGCTTTCTTTTCATGTCGTGGGAGGGTGTCTTAAGCTAATCCAAACTTCTTCATTTAACCAAAAAACCAGCGCGCTTTAGATCCATAATGCAGGAGCAAATAAGCGGTTCCAATCCGCATGTTTGAACTAAAGGTTATATGATTTTGCCAAGTTAAGATGAATTATATCTTTTACTAAGGGGAATATATAATTGTTTACATCCCCCCTT
>JAGMFA010000114.1 GCA_023127875.1 Candidatus Zixiibacteriota bacterium | reverse complement strand
ACCCTGAAGGGCATTCAGCCCTGCCCAAAGGGTTTTTCAACAGCCCCTGAAGATTCGCCTCTGCAGTTCATTTACCTATTGATAAAAAGTCTGGTGAGATATATAGGACTCTGATGTGATGGGTTGGAATCACTCGGCAGAGGTGAGTGGTGCGTAAGGGACGGCATTGAGATCAAGACCGGATGTCTCGCCTTGGGACAAGCGAAAGTCCCCAGCCGCTGCAATCATGGCAGCATTATCCGTGCATAAAATCGGGGCAGGATAGAAAACCTTAAGGTGGTGTTTTTCTGCTTCTACTCTGAGTCTTTCCCGCAGGCGGCTGTTCCTTGCTACTCCCCCGGCCAGCGCGATCATCCGGGTATTTTTTTTAAGGCAGGCTTTGATCCCCTTTTCCACCAGAACGTCCACCACCGCTTCCTGAAAACTGGCGGCGATGTCGATTCTGTGACTCTTGAGTTTTTCCTCAGATAGCTTGGATACATAGATAGCCACCGCCGTCTTCAAGCCACTGAAGGAAAAATCGAAACTGCCTTCCTCTAAGTGAGCCCGGGGAAATTTGAAGAAGTCTGGTTTACCGTCTTTTGAGACCTTATCGATTACAGGTCCTCCGGGATAGCCCAGACTTAAAACCTTTGCCACCTTGTCAAATGCCTCTCCGGCGGCATCATCCCGGGTTTGTCCCATAAGCTCATAACTGCCTTTCTCGGTAACGTAAACCAGATTGGAATGACCTCCGGATATCACCAGACAGACAAAAGGGGGGGAAATCTCTGGATGCTCTAAAAAGTTAGCGAAGATGTGTCCCTCTATGTGATTTATTCCGATCAAAGGAACATCCAGGGAGTACGAGAGAGCTTTGGCAAAGGATAGTCCGATCAAAAGTGAACCCACCAACCCCGGCCCATAGGTGATCGCAACTCCCGCTATCTTTTCTGAAGAGACTTTGGCTTGATCTAATGCCGCCTTGATAACCGGAACGATGGTTCGGATATGCTCCCGAGACGCCAGCTCTGGAACCACTCCTCCATATTTGTTATGCACCATCTGCGAATAGACCACGTTAGACAAAATTTCTTTGCCGTCCTTAACCACGCTGGCAGCGGTCTCGTCGCAGGATGTCTCGATACCTAAAATCAACATGTCGTTTTCATTGAGCTTAACTCAATTCAAAAATTGGTTCATAAAGAATTTGCATGTTCTTTCTTAGAGATCAAGTTCGAGGAAAGGGGGTTTATTAGACCTTCGCTGATCAGAGTCGCTTTATCAAGCACCTCTCAATATTCTATAGTATGAACTGTATAGTTCGTACTTAGGGATAATTAGTCAATCAATGAAAGCAAAGTATTTTTAATATTATCTTGAAGCCTCATTTTCTGAGATCACTAAAAAGAGATTTTATTTGTAGTTGCTCGATTTATCGAGCCTATATGAAGCCCAATAAATTGGGCAACTACAATTAAATCGATCAAATATATTTGGGAACATGATGATTATAAATGAGGACATTCATAAAATTAAGATGCACCAAATCTATTCTATGGACACCTCAACAGAGTCTGGTTCTACTTTTTTCAACTCGACTTTTACTGGCAATTTAACCAGGACGGGAAGTTTCACCGTCTCATCTTTCTTGGCTTTGGCACAGTTGACCCTTACCCTTATCTTATCAGGACTCATCTGGTTTACCACACTCTCAGCACCAGAGAAGGTCACATTTATGCTATCCGAATCAAGCATGATCTCTCTGCCTCTGGGGATGTTGACCAACTCCACCGGGAGATTAGAGATTGTTCTTTCCACAGTTCTCTCAATACCCTGCGAGAAATTTATCCTCTGGGGGGAAAGACTTAGATTATAGCCTTCAGGCAATGCCAGATCAACCAGATCTGAGATAGACTCTTTGGCATCCTCTATCACCTTTTCCTGGGTATGAATCACTCTCACTCCCCTCACCCACATTCTTGGTCCGGAAAGTGTCACCTCCGTAGGATTATAATGTAACTCCCCCACCTGTTCGAATCCCTCTGCTGGAAATATATGAATCCTAGGTTGAATCTTCACCTCTTTCTCCATAGGGTAATCCAGTCTTATCTTCAAGCTCTGCGAAGGAAGAATTTCGGTGACCCTCAGCTCCAGTCCTTCTGGGATCGGTATATGTTCCGGTTTTATGTCATAGTTTGTCTCCCCTCTTTTGAATTCTTGGGCATCTATCTTTAGGCTTTTTTTCTCAGCTAAAAGGAGTTTTAAAAGCTCCTTTCCTTTGCCCCGGATGGTCACATCCATCTGCTCAGGTAACTCTTCCGCCAGGATGAGTCGCTCGGGGATGTTGAATATTTCTAAAGGAAAGGTGTCGGTATGTTCATACATCTTGTCGGTGGCAACATGAAACCACAGAAACAAAGCCATGATAATGGCTACCAGCCTGAACCAGAAGTTTTTAAATATGATCCGCCACATACTCCGCTTTCGTTAAGATGAGGATGGACGAAGCGCAGATATTTTTTAATTATTTTCAGAAAAAATCAGGCAAAAGATTCTTATTTCTCGGAAAAACCGATGGGCTTGCCAAAACTTATCTCCCCGTTGTCTATGCGAATGGAGAAACCACATTGGGGATTGGAACATACCCAAGCCTTGTAGGTGATGGCGGCACCTTCTCTGCCATAATCTGAAAGAGGCAGAAGCACGCCTTCACCGCACTTTTTACATTCAGGAAAAACTCTCTCCATGCCTTCCGCACCTCCTCCCTAAAAAATACCTCACATTTTAGTTCTCTGCGCTTCGTCCGTCATAGCCTTAAATAATGAAAAACTTAGCTTGTGTCAAGTCTATAACTCTACATCAAAAAATCTATTTCTTCATTAAGGAGGAAAGAAGAGAAGGAGGTAGAAATTTCAGGAGTGAACCCGAATCACGATTTTTCCCTTCACTTGAAAACGTCTTTGTTTCAAGATCACTTCTTAATCCAATAATCAATGGAAACGGTCAAAAGTGTACGAATCCCATTTTATTTAGCTCTTTTTTCGCTCCTGATTTCTGGATCAATTTAACTCCGTCTCTTTTGTCCACCATTTCACCGATGAACGAGATGTTCACCTTTTTCTTGATTTTCTCAATTTTGCTCAGATCTTTTCTGTCGACGGTGAACAAAAGCTCATATTCTTCCCCTGAGGAGAGTGCCCATGACATCGGTGATTTCTTCAAAAGAGAGGCAAGCTTCAAACACTTGAATGATATGGGTATATTTTGCTCAAAGATCACTGCCCCCAGTTGGCTTTCCTCTGTTAGATGAAAAAGTTCAGAAGAGAGTCCATCACTTATATCAATCATGGAGGTTACTTTTAATTTTTTGACCAAAATTCTGGCTTCTTTGATACGTGGCTGAGGTTGCAGGTGTTTTCGGACAAAGGAGAGCTTCTGGCGACCATGTTTCTTCAGAAATTCAAGACCTGCCTGAGCTTCTCCTAAGTTTCCGGTAACGCAGATCAAGTCCCCCTTTTTTGCTCCGCTTCTTGTGAGCAAGAATTTTTTCGCTACTTCACCTAAAAGGGCGATGGAGATGAAGATATCTTTTGGCACAAGGGTTGTATCGCCTCCGATGATTTTGCAATTGTATCTTTTGGCGATCTTGGATGCACCTTTATAGATTGAGAGCACATCTTCGGCTCTCATGAATTTAGGCAGACCCACGGTAACTAAAGCGTATTTGGGCAAGCCTCCCATGGCGGCGATATCGCTTAAGTTTGCCACCATGGCTTTCCATCCGATCTCTTCTGGGGTGAAATAGGTTAAATCGAAATGAATTCTTTCCACCATTGTATCGGTGGTGAAGATCAAAAGCCGATTCGGGGATGACTTGATAACTGCGGCATCATCACCAATGTTGACTATTACCTGTTTATCTTTAGAAAGAATCTTTTTCTTGATCAGATCGATCAAGCCAAATTCGCCAATCTGGTTTATCTTCATCTAAGTTTCCTTTTCCGTTCGTCACGGACGCCCTCGTCCGTGACGGGAAAGGTAACGGATTCATCCTGAACAGATTCACCATGAACGGACAGGGTGTCCGTTACCAACAGGGGATTTGCACCCCAAACCCAAGTGACCAGAACCTAATTTAAGAGGCTGTCGAAAAATGTCATTCTGAGCTCCGCCAAAGGCGGGGCGAAGAATCTCAAATTTGTTACATGTTGAATTTATTAGTTTGTAGGTCAACCATCCCGAAGGGTGGTTGACAATCTTTTTCGTCAAGCAGTCCTGCGGACATGCTTGACCTACGAGACTGGCAATCGACCCTGAATCTTTTCATTCTCTCAATCTGGGGTTGTTCCAGAAGAATCGAGTGACTCCTTGAGGGGTGCCGAACCAAATATGGTCTCCATCCAGGACCAGATCCTGCACGTTGTTATCCAGAAGCCCATCATCAATGGTGTATTTAACCCAGATGTCGGTCGATCGATTTAACTTCCACACCCCACTTTTAGTTGCCACCCACACGTTTTTCACGTCGCAGGCAAGCTTGACCACATCCACCTCAGGAAAGTTCATCCTATTATCATATACCTTTCTTTTATCGCTTACCGGGCTATATCCCAAAATTCCCATATCGGTCCCGAACCAAATCTCCTCTTTTCCAGTTGAGACCTTTTCATCGGACCATCGGGCGATGGATCTGACCCGACCGTTTAAAAGACCGTCGGGTGTGGTAAATCTGTACCAGGTTTTTCTCTCCTTATCCAAAGTATATACACCCCTCTCCGTTCCCACCCAAACATAATAAGAATCTGAAAGAACGGAGAAGATGTAAAGGTCTTTTAAAAGCGGATCTTTGATCGCTTGCAGTGAATCGTATTTGAGATCATAAAGAGCTAATCCACGTTCGGTGCCAATCCACAGGTATCTTCCTTCCGATTCCAAAGCGGTGACTTCATTATCCGGCAGACCTTTAAAGGAGGTATAAGACCTCCAGGTGGAGTCCTTTTTTCTCATGCGAGTTAAACCTTTTTGAGTGCCCAACCAGACATAGTGACTATCCGACTCCATGACGTTCACCTGATCGCTCGAAAGGAAGGGAACATATTCAGTGGAGTAGTATTCCCAGGTTTCTTTTCTTCGATTATATCTGGTTATTCCTCGGGAAGGACTCCAAAAACCGGTTCCCCCGAACCATAAGTCATCTCCGTCAATCAATATGGCTTTGACGTCTCTATCATAAAGTCCGAATTTAAGCATCTTCAGTTGGAGATGACGCAAAGATGCCAGCCCCGCATTCAACCCCCAGGTGGCAATCCATAACTCATCATCAAAGTCGTCTCTTAAATAATTAGTGATGGGATATCGATCCAGATGTGAGTCCATTACCCAATAGCTTCCTGCGGTGGTGGGTCCAAATTCGGTGAAAAGGTCGGGCAGTTTAAGATTGGAAGTGTCGCTTCTTGATAGAACCTTGGGAAATTCGTATTCTATGGACCATTCACCGAAAACCTGATGATACACTGCCGCACCGCTATAAGTGTCTGCCCAGATTTCATCCCTCTCCGGATCGTAGGCTATGTTTTTTATCCAGTTGTCTGGTAAGCCGTCGCTGGTGGTGAAGGGAGGATCCCAATGCTGATCGAATCTATCATAGCGGGTTACCCCTCCGGTGGTTCCGAAATATACACGATCGTAATCTAAGGCGATGGAGGTAATGTATCGAAATACCGAATAGCTTACCCAATCGCCTTCCAGATATTTCCCCTTGGCATAGAGCAGAGAAGACAAAATGAAGGTGCATAAAAAGCAAAACGATATTAACCTCACCAAAATCTTTGTTATCTTTTGGCGTTTACTTGAGACGTCCTGCCCCCAACCTGTCTGCTGATTCTGTTTCATCGGCTTTTAATCTTCTCTCACCTGTTCAAAAAGTCAAAAGCCACCCCTGTTAGAATCGAAGCCCCTATCTTTATGGCATCCTCATCCACGGTGAACTTGGGATGATGCCAGGGATAGATGGCATCCTTCTTTGGATTTTTGATTCCCAATCTCAAAAACGTTCCGGGAACCTTTTCTAAGTAATAAGCGAAATCCTCAGCGCCCATCAACGGCTTTTTGATCTCGAATATGCTCTGTTTGCCGAACATCTGGGCTATGGTGCCTCGGGCCAACTCCGTAGCCTGAGGATGGTTTATCAGCACAGGATAACCTAAAGAGTAGTTCAGTTCAAAAGATGCACCAGTGCTTTTAGCGATTCCCGAAACTATTTCTTTCAATAAGCGCGGAATTCTTTTGGCCACCTCTTTGCTTAAACTTCGCGCTGTTCCCTCTAAAGTGACCTTATCACATATAATATTACGTTTCGTTCCGCCCTCAATTTTGCCCACACTTATTACCACAGGCTGTACCGGATCTATTTTTCTGGAGGCAATAGCTTGCAGAGCTTGTATCGCCTGTGACGCAACCAGGATAGCGTCAATGCCGTCGTGAGGCCTGGCTCCATGTCCACCGATACCTTTAATGATTACATCGAAACTGTCCGCTTGGGCCATGAAAGGACCTTCCTTCACTCCGATTCTGCCCACGGGAATTGATGAGTCACAATGTAA
>JAGMFA010000113.1 GCA_023127875.1 Candidatus Zixiibacteriota bacterium | reverse complement strand
TGGCGTCTCTTCCCTGACAATGCTTGGTGAAAACAAAGATATGCTTTTGCCCGGAATGAAAAGGATGGTGGAGACTAAGATTGATCGTCCCACAGTTCAAAGCACCTTCAAGGAATTGGAGCTGAAGGATAATCTCATCGCTCCAGTTTTTATGAAAATCGATGGAGACACAGAGTGGGATTTTTATAATGCCTTCACCAGAGTTCTATCCGAGAAGAACACCATCCGGAATGACAACCTGAATCGTCGGATAAGCCGCCATTTCTTCAGAGTGGATAAGTGAATCCGTCCCTTTCAAGGAGAGAAAAGTGAGAAGAATCGACTCAACTTGCCACAAGAAGATTTTTGTAGTCATAGGTTTATCGTCAGGAGTTTGTCCTCAAATAAAATGCTTCAGGCCTTACGACAAGGCCCTAAGATATTCAAAGGGCCTGGCCAAGGAGATGGATTTCCGTAAAGAGGATTATTGCCCAAGAACTGATGGCTGGCATAATGACGAGAATGATATCTGCCCGGACGGGCACCCGTCTGGGTGGATCGAGGAAGCTGAGCTCAGATAATCATGTTAAATGAAAATGAGAGTCTAAAGGAATTCTATAGGTATGTCGCAGGTAAATATAAATATCGATTAAGGGATGTGTTCTTGAAAAAGTTCCTCGACAGATGGTGCCACTTCCAATATCAGGGTAAGAGGTTATCTGGAATACTTTACACATTTTATCAAAATGGAGATCCATTAGGATCAAATAGTAGCTTTGAAATCTATTTGAGAAAGGTTCACATAGACGGGAGGTATCATAAGCGCCGAATGAGCTTTCAGTATCAATTTATTACCATAGATGGGAAAGGAGCCGAAACCGTTGAGGAATTCATTTTTGGTTTGTTTCCAAAGATGTGTCCTTCAGGATGAATCCTTCAGGATGAATCCATTGAAAAAGGGAAGATAATTATTGGCCACGCTGTCAGCGAAAACTCAACTGAGTTTTTATCAGATAGTTTCTCAAGGCTCATCGGGTCAAAAAACTATCTACTGAGTTTTATCGCATCATCCGTAGACGGCGTGGCCATTGTTGTATCTGGGAGGAGCAAGACATGTATCACACTAAAGTCAATGGCTGGATAATTGGTCAAAAGGAAAACTTTGATTTCAAAAAACTGAATAATGTAATAATCGCTCCGCAGAATGGTCTGTTCGCTATCACCGATTTTGAAAACTTCCAGAGAGCAGGACTGAGGGGTAAGCCTTTCAGTTACTGGGTCAAAGAGGTCAATGTGATGGTTGATCATCAGAGCTTCAGCTTGTGCGATTTCTGTGATAATGAATTTGATAGGCTTTTCAACAGATGTTGTTTCGAGGGCTCTCCCTGTTCAGATCAAGAGAATATCGATCAGTTGGTTTACAAGCTAAAGCAATATGGAAAGGCTGAATTACAAGTAAAGGGCGAATTTGTAAAGCCAGGCTACTGTGTAGGAGCTTTTCAACAAACGACTCTGGAGAACATAAGCTTCGATGATAGCCTGATAAAGGAGAGAAAGCGGCAGATAAAGGATGCTACTCAGTCCAGACTACGATATGATGCTTTCAGAAAGAACCAATGTAAGGATTGCTTTCTGGAATGTGAGTGGTTCCGGTGGAATGTGGCGGACAACGTAAAATGTCAAATCTCAGAGGATGAATATAAGAATGCTTTGTTGCAGCAAATAAAGGCTCGATTTGGATCAGTGGATGAATTCCTGGAATTATCAAACTACGGAGGAATGAAGCTTAGATTTTCTAACGACGAACTGCCGGTCGGAGGCAAATACGTGATTACCTGTCCTGTTAATCGACATGCATTCCTGATTACAAAACCGCATTATCCCTTCCATAAGTTCATCATAGAAAAAAGCATGATCAGAGAGAAGCCCGGAAAGGTTAAGATAAAAAATAAAGATGAAGTAGCCTGTATGCTCATTGCACTTCAAAACAGCTCATCTCTAGGAGCAAGCTCTGTTCCTTTATGGAGAGTTTGGATGGCTGGAAGCATCTGGATGATCAGCATGAAGCCGGAGGAAAATGGTGTAGCCATCGATGCCTCTCAATCGAAGAGACATACCAGAACTGTGGTGGAGTTCAATTTCTTGAAGGACATGATGTCACGACTTAATTATTATTATTACAGTCATTCAGGATATTCAGGGCTTTCACCAGAGTGGATAAGAAAAAACACAGCTACATACAACATAGAGAACAAACACAGATGGCGTTTGAAGTCCAGATTGTTGGCAAAATATCAGGAAAAGATTGACTTAAAGAAATTGCAGGGCTACTAACCTCAGGAGCCCGTTAACCAAAACAGATTAAAAGGAGGAGTCATGAACGCATCCCAGGTAAAGAAAGCTTTGAAAATAGCTATTGCTGCCAGAATCTCTGCATTGCTCTGGGGAAATCATGGCTGCGGCAAATCGCAGATTGTCCACGAGCTGGCTAAAGAGCTTTATGGAATAGGAAATAATGGATTTCCCACCTGCATAGATCTCCGGTTGGGTCAGATGGAAGTAGGAGACCTGATTGGCATCCCCAGAAACGCTGAATGTGAGGATGGTGTAATTAGAACTATCTATGGAAAGCCAGGATGGTTTCCTGTTAAGGGAGAAGGGATCTTATTTTTAGATGAGATTAACCGAGCAGGAACTCAGGACGTTCTTCAGGCCATATTTCAGCTGGTATTCGATTACAGGCTTCACACTCACGTTTTGCCCGAAGGTTGGAGAGTGATTGCAGCTGCCAATCCACCGGATGGAGAGTATCAGGTTCAAATCTTAGATCCCGCTTTGATGGATAGATTCGTTCATTTCTGGTATTCGCCGGAGCACAAAGAATGGCTGATGTGGGCTGGGCATCAGAAGATATCTCCGGAGATCACCGGGTTCGTGAATGCTCACCCCAAAGCCTTAGGCCTGCCGGAGAAACCTTTTGAGCTGAACATAACTCCATCTCCAAGAAGCTATGAACTTTTACACAAGATGTTTACGGTGATGGATGAGGCCACCAAAGAGGAGATTGGATTTCAGATAATGTGCGGATGCATAGGTCAGGCAAATGCGGTGATCTTTCAGAAATACATGCAGGAGAATTATGAGAAGCCTATCTCAGGCAAGCTGATTTTAACCAACTTTGCCAAACATAAGAAGGATATTGAAAGGCAGTCTGCTGGAAAGCAGACCAGGATGGATCTGCTCAAAGCCACCTGCACAGATATAATCATCTATGCTAAAGAGAAGAAAAACCTGATTCCCAAAGAAATTAGGAATCTGGCAAGTCTCTTGAAGACAATTCCAGCTGATTTATCCTTCGCGGTGATCAATGAGTTGTTGGAGAACAATCTGGAAAATATCTATAAGGAAGTTGCTAAAGATGGAGAGCTAACAGAGAAGCTGAAGACTGCTGTCCATGGCAAAAAGAAGAAGCCAAGAATAAATGAAGTGGGTATGCACCATACGGAGCATACCACAGGAGAAAATAAAGATGAAAACGAACCAGTTGCAGAGCCAGTCCTTAGTGATTGAACCATACCAGACTTTGAGCAATGCCATTGTTGTATTACTCAAGTCTGAACCCTTCTATGCTCATATTATTCAGCAGATGTCCAGGAGTTTTGATGAAAGGTTCCCCGCCTGTGCTGGAGTATGGATTAAGGATGCTATTCCTCATCTGATCATAAATCCTTTGATGTTTGCGGAGCTTTCTGTGGATGAGAGGGTGGCTATCCTAAAGCATGAAATCTATCATATCTTGCTTCTTCATCAGTTCAGACAAAAAGACAGAGATAAAGAGATATTCAACTGTGCGGCAGATATTGCCGCCAATCAATACATATCAAATCTTCCGGATTGGGTTCTGACTTATCAGAAATTCAAGCTCCCTGCTAAGCTCACCTCTGAGCAGTATTATGAGCTGATAATGAAAAACGCTAAGAAAGTTAAGATAGCTGTTGGAGCTAAAGGTTCTGGCAAGAAATGGGATGATCATTCCAGATGGCCTGAAGGAGATAAAGACATAGTGGTAGGTCAGCAGGTGGTGAAATCCTTAGTTCAGGAGGCTATGGAAAAATCCAGAGGACATTCCCCCTATGAGATGGAGGAACTGCTGGGGGAGATATTACAATATGGGACCCTGCCCTGGTTTATGATACTCCGAATGTTTGTGGCCTCTGCCCAGAAGGTCAATTGTGGATATACCTGGAAGAAGGTGAACCGGAGATTTGAGGATACTCCAGGCAGAAGGAAAAAGCACAGATTGAATCTGTTGGTCGGTGTGGATACATCCGGGAGCATATCGAATGAGGAATTGAAGGAGTTCTTTGGTGAGATTCACAGGATCTATCAGAATCCTCTAAATGAGATCACCGTAGCTGAATGTGATGCAGCCATTCATGCGGTTTATAGATATCGAGGGAAACCTCCGGAGAAGATAACTGGTCGAGGAGGAACAGCTTTTCAGCCAGTTTTAGATTACGCATTTGAGAAGATGAAACCAAGGCCAGATGCAGTTATTTATCTCACCGATGGCTACGGTGAAGAGAATCCCCAGATAAAAGGAAATATCCCGGTTCTCTGGGTTCTAACTTGTGACGGCAGGAAACCCAAAGTTGGGAAGGTAGTTGAGTTGCCACAAAGAAAATAAGGAGGGCTTTATATGCTGATCCTTTTGTGTAAGAAGTGCGGATCTAGTGATTTGAATTTTAATGATGAAGGAAAGATAGTGTGCCAGCAATGCGGAGAAATTATGACACGACCGGAGTGTGCCATAGTTAACGTGGAGAATCTCAGGAAAGTATAGGTGTAGAAAATGTGGAGCACCCTTAGAGCTGTTTGCAACCCTGTATACCCGGAGCCCCATTGATGAAGATACCGGAGAGATCGGAGAAGCGTATGAGGAGAATGTTCCGGGAAGCAACGAATACCTGGAAATCCAATGTTCCGAAGATGCAGATCATAATTGTGGCTTTATTTATCAGGATGATAAAATAATAGAACGTCATTAAGGAGGAATGATGAGAACCATTATCAGGCTGATATTCGGTTATGACTGGTTTTATGAGAGGCTCAAAAGGAGGTGAGTAGAGTGAACCTGAATCGCTTAACCTTGATTGGCAGGATTACGGATGATCCTCAATTGAAGAAAACCAAGAATGGAAAGCATTACACCAGGTTTTCAGTTGCCACCACTGAGGTCTTCGGTCGCTCAGATGGAAAGAAGGAGAGCACTGAGTTTCATCAATGTGTGGCCTGGGATAAGATCGCTCAGAATATCTGTAAGTATGTGAAGAAGGGACAGAGCATCTTGGTCGAGGGACCGATAAGGACGAATTCATACACCGACCAGAACAATCAGAAGAAGTCGGTCAAGCTTCTTAACGTCCTCAATGTTCAGTTCGGCAGCAAGCCCAGAGCTAAGAATCAAGAGACCTCGGCTAAAGCTCCGGATGAGCAAACTAAGACTCAGGAGACCAAGGTGCAGGATCAACCAGTTGAGGAGGATTTGGATTTGCCTTTTTAAGTCTTGCGCCGCAGAGCAGGGTCCTTCATAAATGGGGCATCTAACTCAATAGGTGCCCCTGATTTTATTCGGATAAGACCAAAATGGGATACTATTCGCAAATCTACGAATGGGATGTCGATTTGATCGTAACCAGCATCGATCTTCTCGCTAAAGAGGTCGATAAGCTGGAACATCCCACCATCTCCAACATTGCCATAATTCGAGATAGTGAAATTAAGGAATGGCTTTCTAAGCACGGAGAGACGCCGGTCTATTCCCTGGCTCAGAGGATCGATAAAGATACCATCCGGATAATCGAGATCGCTCAGGAGTATGATAAATTTTACGAGCTGGAAGAGGAGATTAAGCTTTTGGCCAGATATTCACCCGGAGGAAGATTATTCGTCCATCTCCAAGGCGAGGATGATGCGCATTGGGGATTTGTGATTGAAGATGGAAAAGCTTGGGAAATTACTTATGCGCTTGAGGAAATATGTCGGGATCCCTTAAGCCTTTAAGTGAGACCTTACCCAAGGTCGGCTGGCTGGTTAAGTATCAGGGTGAACTCGGAGTAATCATCCGGTTTTATCCTGGAAAGGTTGTGAAGGAATGGGCAAGGAATCTGAATGGTACCAAGAAGGATAAAGCTAAGCTGCGATACGGTGTGACTATTGGATTCCCCGGCAAAGCGCAATACTTTACTTCCAAAGACTTCGAGAATTCAATTAAGGTTCTATCGAAGAACTACAATGTTGGCCGTATGTTTGCCTTGGTCAAATTGGATCAATTCTTCTTTGAGAAGCTGACCACTGGCCAGGGTGAATTACCTGAAGCATCTGGTGAAAAGGAAAAATAATCATGTATGAATGTTTGTTCTACAATGGGTGGGTCGAGCCTCCAGGTTATGAGCTACTGGAGATAGATACAAGAAAGTTCGGAGAGAGTCCCCAGGAGGTACTGGCCAATCCTGGGTTTAGGAAAGCTGTGGAAAGGTGTATGAAAAGATATTGTGAATCCGAAGAAATTGACTGGGACTGCATCTATCTTCTGAATCCGAAGAACTTGATAAGATGCTCGAAGTTAGAATAAAGGAGTCTTCGATGTTGAACTACAGAAAGTTTCTTTTATCTCTTGCTCCAGTATTTAACCA
>JAGMFA010000112.1 GCA_023127875.1 Candidatus Zixiibacteriota bacterium | reverse complement strand
AACAATTATATGCTCCCCTTAATAATAATGTTGGTATAATGAAAACCTCTCCCCCTTGTATATTGTGAATGAGAATACGATTGCTCTCTGATGGAGGAAAAGATAAATTAGAGGAGAGAAGGTTTGGATGAAGTTTAAGGGGGTAATTTATATTTAGACATTCTACTTCTGAGTGTGTTTCTGCAAATTCCCAGAAGCTGCGCCGCCCGGACTTGATTGCCTTTACAATACTTCAGGGCATAATCTACTAATGACTTCTCCAATGCCCAGATTAAATGATCGAAAACTTTCCCTTCCGAGGTGGAAAAAAGCTTATTGCAGATGGGGCCCAAAATCTGGCTGAAGATTTTGGAGTAGTCCTCTTTTATCGCTTCAAAATCAAGATCTAAAGGCAGGTCTTTTTCCTGAAAGATGGGGAAATGCTCAGGAAGAAGGACTTCCTCTTTACTCATTACAATGGCGCTATGAATATTGTTCTCTAACTCCCTTACATTGCCGGGCCAGGAATATTTAAAAAAGAGTTTCATGGCTTGATCCGAGACACCTTTGATTGGCTTGTTTACCTTATGGGCAAATTTTTGGACAAAATTCTGGGCTAAAAGTGGAATGTCTGATTTTCTTTCTCTTAAAGGAGGCATGTATATTGAGACCACTTTCAAGCGGTAAAAAAGATCTACCCGGAAGCTTTTCTCCTTCATGCAATTCACCAAGCTTTTGTTGGTGGCGGCTATAACTCTGACATTCACCTTAATGGTCTGGTTCCCTCCCACCCTTTCGAATTCTTGCTGTTGCAAAACCCTCAGGACTTTACTCTGAGTCAAAAGACTCATATCGGCGATCTCATCCAAAAATACGGTGCCTCCATGGCACTGCTCGAATTTACCTAATTTTCTATGGTAAGCTCCGGTGAAGGCTCCCTTTTCATGTCCGAATAGCTCGCTTTCCAAAAGAGTCTCTGGAAGAGCGGCACAGTTGACCGAAAGAAAAGGTTTATCTTCACGAGGACTGTTGCGATGAATAGCCTTAGCCACCAGTTCCTTACCGGTCCCACTTTCTCCCAGGATCAGGACCGAGGCATCGGTTGAAGCCACTCGCCCAATGAGTTTGGCAATTTCAACCATCTCCGGACTTCGTCCAATAAGTTCGTCTTCATACTTGTGGAGATCGAGGCTCTCAGCTATTTCGTTTTTTACTTTTTCTACAGGCTCAGTTTTATTTAGGACTTTGTTGATCAAATTATTTAATTCATCCATGCGGAAAGGCTTGGAGATATACTCATAGGCTCCCTCCTTTACACACTCCATAGCCGACTGGGCTGAGGAGTAGCCGGTTATCACAATCACCGGCTGATCAGAATCCTTCTCTTTTATCCGTTTGAGCAGTTCCAGTCCGGACATGTCCGGAAGTTTTAAATCCAAAAGAATCAAATCCGGACTCAGATTGGGCAGGGTTTTTATGGCTTCGGAACCTTTAAGGATAGAATTTATTTCAAAATGGTCGGGATTGAAAAATTCAGTCAATGCTTTTGAGATTTTGGGATCATCGTCTATAACTAAGATTCTTTTCATAGTGGTGTAATCCTCAAGTGGGAAGAAACATCGGAGTGGCTGGAGTTCTGATATATCAAAACTGTTTAATCCACAGCCAATAGATACAAAAGCGCTTTTCAATAGTGTTAATCGGCAGGCAGAAAAGGAAACTTGAATTGGGACATATTTTCACCTCATCTCCTACCTGCTGTCCTTATTAGAGAAGAAGTTTGAAGGTGGGGTAACGAACGATCATAGATACTCTTAACATTAGCAAAAAGTATCACAAATCTTCGGCAAGATATCCCAGTTATATCGAACTAAGAATCAGAGGGTTCTTCACAAACATTTTGCTTTCCTGTCCGAGGGATATTAGGTGTAGGAAAGGGTAGGTAAGGATCTAAGCGGCCCCTTTACCGTTTAGCATAACCACAACGGTTTTTAAAATTATGATGATATCCTCAGTTATATGCCAATGCCGAATATACTGAAGGTCATGTTTTGTTTTGATTTTTGCGCTCTCTATGGAGGAATCATAACCTGCACTCACCTGAGCCAGTCCGGTTATTCCCGGCCTTAACCAGAACCTCTCCTTATAATTTTCTATGTGCCTGGAGAAATGTTGGATGAAATGGAGTCTTTCGGGTCTGGGTCCCACTAAACTCATATGTCCCATAAGCACATTGAAAAGCTGGGGGAGTTCGTCCAATCTTTTCTTTCTCAAAACCCTTCCTACTTTAGTGATTCGGGGGTCTCTTTGTGTAGCCCATACCGGACCAGTTTCTTTTTCCGCACCATTGACCATGGTTCTAAATTTATAGATGTTAAATGGTCTTCCTGACACATTGGATTTTCTTCGGTTCCCATTCCTTCTATCAGCTTCAACCTGAAAGTTTGGCTTTCTTCTATCCCTCTTTCGTCGATCTTGTCCAATCCTTACTTGCCTGTAAATTATGGGTCCAGGAGAATCAAGCCGGATCAGAATTGCAATAATCAAAAAGAACGGGGCAAACAGAATCAAACAGATTGCAGAAATCAACACGTCTACAATTCTTTTCACTCCGAGTCGAAACCTTTTTGAAATACCCGGGGAAAAGCTGACTTTCTTTCTCTTTTCAGGCAGCACTATCAGCGCTGAGGAAAAAACCGCTAAAAGAATAGGGGAAAGGAGATATTCTCTCATCCAATAGACAAAACGGAGTTTGATCTTCCTCCATTTCTTGGTTAACTCCAGACCAAACTGAGTGCAGCGACCATTGAGAACCCGTGTACCATTTATTCTAAACATTTTGCTAAACCTAAAGGCTTTTATTCTTGATATTTTTGTTTCTTCAACATAAGTGCCCAGCTCACTCTCTTTTTTATCTGAGCAATCTTTTGTATTATGGGATGTGCAAAAGATTTGCCTAACCCGCACTATTTTTAGCCTTAACCAATTCAGAAAGAATCTAGATGAAGAAAGACAACAGCTTAGGATAGAAGAATGAAGTGAATGATCAAAAATTTAACAGGAGGGGTAATGGTTATTTCTAACCTCTCCTTGGGAGAACCGTTAAGAAAGCGAAATCTATTTCACTTTTTGTATAAGGATTGCACAAAAGCATAGGAAACAAATTGCAAATCGTTTCAGCAAAGCTAATATAAACGCACAGAAATTCGATAAATGTGCGTCCCGCACTTTGCGGGACGAGCTTCGTATTTGTTACATTCTATTTGATTGCCCCTCACCCTAACCTTCTCCCCACGAGGGAGGGTAAGGGTAAGGGAGTAAGTGTCCGTGTTGTCGGGCAGGCATACTCCAGCCCGACCCACTACAAAAAAACTATAATGGATAAAGGCTTTGATCTTCAGAAAATCTATTCAGAGCCAAACATGTAGATCAGCGAGAAGTTATGCAAATTTCCCAAGGATTTCACAGAAGAATAGGTGTAGTCAAATTGGAACTTTGAAATTCTTATCCCCCCTCCTATGGCTGGTTTGGTCGAGCCTCCCCCACTCTGATTTTGAGTCTTATATTCGATGCCACTTCTTATAAACAAAACATTTTGAAAATTATATTCAATTCCTTGCTGGATTCCGGGCGGGGTATCATTAAGAAAGTCTATATCTGTGCTTAAAAGAAGGTGGTTATTTAAAGCCTTGAAGGCGATTCCAACTCTTAAGTCCGTGGGCAGACTATGCTCTTTCTCTATGAATTTCAATTTCGTTCCCAGGTTTCTCAAAGAGAGGCCAAAAGATAAAATGTATGAGTCATAAAAAAGTCCCAAATCAAATGCTAAGGCCTGCGCTTTCTGATCTTCCAGCTTTTCTAAAATGCCTTTAGCTGTCCAACCTAAGGAGAGATGTGAGGAGATTTTTCTGGAGTATCCTAAAAGCATCGCCGCATCGTAGGCAGAGAAAAATGAGGTAGGCTTATCATTCTCATCATATCCTAAAATTTCGCCCATGTGAAGGAACATAACGGCAACCGCTACGGTATTCTTTGGATCAATGGGCAAAGCATAACCAAGATATTCATACCTTATATCCTGTGCCCATTGGTTATGCACAAACATGATCTGGGGACAGCCAAGCTGAGTCAGACCGGCAGGATTCCAAAAGATAGCGGAAGGATCATCTGCTAAACCAACAAAGGCACCTCCCATGCCGCCGGCTTTAGCTCCTATTCCGATGTTCAAAAAATCACCAGCCGTTGATCCCGGTCCATCTTGGTCAAAAAATGCAGAGGTATGAACCGTCTGATTCGCAGAAGAGGCTGAATTTGTCAGAAGAAAAAATAACAGAGTCAGCTTAAATAAGGTCTTGCTTTTGTTTACTCTCAAATTAGTTTTCCCCCTCTTGAGCTAAACCTGAGAGTTCTTCCTACTCTTTAAATAATTTTTCTTATTCGGGAAACGAGTCAATTCATTTTACTAACCATCCCACCTTCTTGGAATCAGTGCTTTCGGCATAACTGTTCCCATGTATCTTTGTAATGGGCTGGACTTAACATCGGTGGTATATGGCAATATCCATGCCTGATCGAGTGAGTTGATCATCTGTTGGATGGAGCAATTCAATTTATAAGCTAATTGTTTGGTATACAATGAATTCGGGTTTTAATTTTTTGCCTGCTTGAGCCGAAAATTTACTCTCCCATAAAAAACCTCTTTTATGAATTGTTCGATATCTAAACAGAAAGTTTTGATTTTTTTTGAAAAATTCCCACAAGTCATTTAAATTAAATGACTCTGACCAGATGATCAAGGTTTGAACTATGTTTCAGGAAAAGTGCCTCACCTCCTCGTTTTTGACACTACTCAAAAGACAAGTATATAAAGATTCCGTGGAAAAATCAACAAAAATCTTTGAGTTTTTCAATCCGATGGATCGTGTGGACTATCAACTTTATTAAATCCTTAAGATTTTCTTGTCAAAAATTTGAGCTACCAAAGTGAAAAAGAACCAAGAGCATAAACGCCAACTTAAGGCTTGGCTTCTTCCTTTCTTTCTGTACTTGTGGATTTCTCTTCAGGTAAAAGCAAAACGAACCTTTTATTTTTTCCTCTTTTCACCGTCAACATTATCTGTTTTCTTTCCTTTACCTGGTGCAGACTTTTCTTGAAATCAGCTAAGCTTTTGATCTCCAACCCCTCCACCTTCTTTATTACATCCCCATCCTCTAACAAAGCTGTGCCGGCCACTCCTCCTACCTCCACAAAGGAAACTAAAACCCCCTCCTTATCCTCCAGCATGTATTGCCGGTATATAACGTCGGTGATCTCCTTTACGGTAAAGCCCAATTGGGTCTCAAATTCATCCGCTTTCACCTTGGGCTGTTCAGAGATTTTCACAGTGATACTGGTATCGATGCCGCCTCTCACGATCTTCAAGTGGGCAGGTTTTCCTGCTTCGCTCTGTGAGACCAAAACCTGAAACTTATTTAAATCCTCCTCTTTTTCCGCCGATATTTTCTCTTCGTTGTATTCAACCACGACATCACCCGGCAGAAGACCAGCTTTTTCAGCCGGAGAGTCGGAAATGATATCTGAGATCAGAACACCCTCCAGTTGGGGGTTGTTAAAATATCGGGCATAGTCCCGACTTAAGGGTTGGATGGCTATGCCGATCCAGCCGCGCTGGATTGTCCCACTGGCCAAAAGCTTGTTTTTCACCTCATTGGCTATGTTTATGGGGATGGTAAAGCCCTGTCCTCTGCCGAATCCAATGGAGTTTAGGCCGATCACCTCTCCTTTGAGATTCACCAGAGGTCCGCCGGATGAGCCCGGATCGATGGCGGCGTCGGTCTGGATGAAGTCGTTGATCAATTGATTTTCGATGGGGAGATTGGGGAGCACCCTGCCTTTACCGCTGACTATGCCGAATGAGACGGTGCGATCAAATCCATAAGGGTTGCCTACCGCAATCACCCATTCCCCTACCTCCACCTCATCCGAGTTGCCCAGTTTCGCCACCAAAAGCTCCTCCTCAGTCTTTATCTTGATTAAAGCCAGATCGGTCTGCTTATCTGTTCCGATGATCTCCGCTGGATACTCGATCTTGCTGGGAAGGGTTACCGTTATGCTTTTGGCATCATCCACCACATGTTCGTTGGTAAGGACGAAACCTTCCCTGTCCACGATCAAACCAGAGGCTAAGGATTTATATTTTATCTGCCCGGTCTTTTTCACCACCTCGATATGCACCACCGAGGGTTTGATGGAATTGGATACCGAGATGATTATCCTCTGCAGATCATGGAAAAGCTTCAGTGTTTTTTGATCATCCTTCGCAAAAACAGCGGCGGGATGCATCATGTTTATGCAAAAAAACAAAAATCCCAAAAGGAAAAAACTAAAAAATATCGACCTCTTCATATCGCCTCCTAAAAAATTCCGGTTTTGGTGCCAAGATTTTGAATGTGTTTATTTTTCATACGACGTTATTATAAGTATCGGCAACTAATTGGGTCAAGTAAAAAAAGAGGGAAATTGACAATAAAGGTGAGTTTTGCAAAACGTCAAAATGACAATTCACTGACACAGAAGCAAATCCGCAGGATCTTGAGACTTGACACTTCAGATCAACAAGTAGTTTGGGGTATCTGCCTTTAGGGGTTATTGAAAAACCCAAGCCGGAGTGCCCGTATGGGCGGTTTTTCTCAAAATATAAGTAATTGGGGTACAAGAACATTTGGATTTAAGAAAATCGCGAAAGCCCCGCGAAGCGTCCAGACGGA
>JAGMFA010000111.1 GCA_023127875.1 Candidatus Zixiibacteriota bacterium | reverse complement strand
AACACTATTGGGACAAAGGGGGATTAGAGGGTGACAAAAAATGCGAACCGTGAAAATAAATAATATTGAAATTGGAAAAGGAAATCGTTTGGCTCTGATTGCCGGTCCGTGTGTGATCGAATCGGAGGATATTGTTTTCACCACCTGCGGGAAAATAAAAGAGATTACTTCCCGTCATAAAATCCCTTTTATATTCAAAAGCTCATATTGCAAAGCAAATCGTTTAAAAATCGATTCTTACTCTGGACCGGGGTTGGAAGAGGGATTGAAGATTCTGGAAAAGACCAAAAAAAATTTCGATGTCCCCATTCTTACGGATATACATAATCCGAATGAAGCACTTCCGGTCTCTGAAGTGGCAGACGTTCTCCAAATTCCTGCATTCTTATGTAGGCAGACAGATCTGGTCTTATCTGCCGCCAGGACGGGAAAGCCTCTCAATATAAAAAAGGGTCAATTCATGGCACCGGATGATATGCTGCCGATCGCCCAAAAAGCTGAATCGGTGGGAAACAAAAACATTCTTTTAACAGAACGGGGGAGTTTTTTCGGCTATCATAATTTGGTGGTGGACATGAGGTCGCTTCAGATCATGCGCAATTTGGGTTATCCGGTGATCTTCGATGGCACTCACAGCTTACAATTGCCCGGTTCCCAGGGAGGTTACTCTGGGGGACTACCTCAATTCATTTTCCCTATGGCTCGCGCCGCTGTGGCTTGTGGCTGTGACGCCTTGTTTCTTGAAACTCATCCGGACTTAAAAAATGCCCTATGCGATAAGGACAGCATGTTGCCCTTGGATAGACTGGAAGAACTTTTAATTCAGGTCAAAGCGATTGATCAGATTTTAAGCGGTCAAAAAATGTAGCGGAAACCTTTAGGTTTCCAGAAGGAACTCCGAGTGGGGAATTCAATCAGATGGCAAAAAGAAAATATCCAATAGAAAAACTTGCCAAAAGAATCAAACTGCTCATTCTGGACGTGGATGGAGTGATGACTGACAACTGCCTGTATCTGAACGATAGAGGAATTGAATCGAAAAAATTCAATATCTTGGACGGAATGGGAATCTGGCTGGCGCAGAAAGCTGGGATTGAGGTGGCTTTGATTTCTGGACGTCCCTCCAAAGCTACGGAATTTCGAGCTTTGCATCTAAAAATAAAACATGTATATTTGGGGGAGCTTGATAAGATAAGAGCATATCAGAAGCTAAAGAGAAATTTAAATGTGAAGGATGATGAAATCGCCTACATGGGAGACGATATTTTGGATGTTCCTGTATTAAAGCGGGTGGGCCTTCCCATCTGCGTAAAAAATGCAAATCCAAAAGTAAAGAAATTTGCCAAACTGGTGACTGAAACCAAAGGTGGAGAAGGAGCGGTGCGGGAGGTGGTGGATATAATCCTGAAGGCGAAAAAGAAAGATACATTGGAGTGGGTGCTATGATAAGAGAAAAAGCTAAAGAGGTAATCCGCAAGGAGGCAAAAGCGGTTGCCCATCTGGAAAATAAGATTGATGAGAGTTTCGTCAAGGCAGTGGAGTTGATCTTGGGGTGCAAGGGTCGGGTGATAGTCACCGGAATCGGAAAGTCGGGTATAATCGGCAAGAAGATCGCCGCCACCTTAACCTCCACCGGCACGGCGGCATTCTTTCTACATCCTACCGAGGGGATACATGGAGATTTGGGGATGGTGCAAAAAAACGATGTGGTCATAGCTATCACTAAAAGTGGGGGAACCGATGAGGTGTATCAACTGATCCCGCTTTTCAAAAGATTGGGAGTCCCCATAATCACCTTTACCGGCAACCTGAACTCTCCGGTGGCGGAGAAGAGCGATGTGGTGATTGATGTGTCGGTGGAAGGGGAGGCTTGCCCAAATAATCTCGTCCCCACCTCCAGCACAACAGCCGCCTTGGTGATGGGCGACGCATTGGCAATTGCGCTTTTGGAGGAGAGGCATTTTTCCTCTGAGGATTTCGCTCTGCTCCATCCGGGAGGCAATTTGGGCAGAAAGCTCATCCTTAAGGTCTCGGACATTATGCACACCGGCGATCAAATACCTGTAGTCCCCGAGGAGACCGATGTGAAACAGGTAATACTGGAGATGACCTCCAAGCGATTGGGAACCACCACGGTGGTTAACCAAAAGGGTAAGCTGGTGGGAATCTTTACCGATGGTGACTTGAGGAGATTGGTAGAAAGATCAGATGAGATATTTTCCTTGAAAGCCGGAGAAGTGATGACCAAAAACCCGAAGACTATCTGCGGGGACGAATTGGCGGCAAAGGCTTTGAATTTAATGGAATCATACAGCATCACTTCTCTTGTCATCACCAACGGAAAAAGAGAACCCACAGGAATTGTTCATCTTCACGATATCCTCAAAGCCGGAGTGATGTGACATAAACGCATGCACCGCTAAACGGGTGAAAACCGTTTTGTAAGCTGGTAGCCGCCCATTTGGGCGCAAACTGGCGAAATTCTATATTCTAACTACGCAGGCTAAAGCTCATTTGAGTCAAATGACCTGCGGCTACCAAGACATGGGCTCTCACAATCTGCACGCATTGCATACCAAAAGGTAGATGAAGAAGAAATGCCACCATGTCAAGGCCTAAAGCAAATAAAAAAGAGACTCAAAAACTGGTTCCTCTTTAGGCTTATCACCATCCTCATTTCCCTTCTGAATTTCTTGCCAAGAAGCTTTGCCATCTCTGTGGGGGGATTTTTAGGAAGATTAGCATATCTTTTAATTGCTGACGCAAGAAAAAGAACTCAGCGTAACCTTCGCTTGGCTTTTGGCAAGGAGTTGGATGAAACGAAGCTAAGGAGGTTAGCTTCCCAGGTCTTTGAAAATGTGGGCAAGAATGTGGCGGATGCTGTGCGTTTGAAAAAAATGAGGTGGGAAGATATCGAGAGGATAACCGAGATCGAAGGACTTGGCTATTTCGACCGAGCTTATAGAACAGGGAAGGGGGTCATCGGTTTTACCGGACATATCAGTAACTTTGAGCTTATGGCGGCTTATTTTTCCCTTAGAGGTTACAAGTTATCAGTGGTGGGACGGGAGCTTTATGACCCGAGATTAGACCGGCTTTTAGTGGAAAACAGAGAAAGCGTTGGTCTGGAGAATATTCCTTCTTCGGCTGGGATCAAACCGATTCTTAAGGTTTTGAGGGCAGGCAAATTTCTGGGAGTTTTGGCTGATCAGGATTCCTCCCGGGTGAGAGGAGTCTTCGTCGACTTCTTTGGCAGACCCGCACGCACTCCAGCCGCTCCTGCACTTTTTGCCTACAAGACCGGTTCTCCCATCGTGCCCATGGCAATAGTGAGAAAAGACAAAAACAAATATAAAATCATTGTCAAACCGCCGGTAGAGCTTACCTTTTCTGAAGACAGAGAAAAGGACATTGTAGATGTTACCCAGAAATGCACGCGGGTTTTAGAATCCATTATCAGAGAATACCCGGATCAGTGGTTATGGATGCATGATAGATGGGAAAGCAAGCCTGACTGACTCGTCCGCGGTCCGCCGACTTGTCCTGAGTGAAGTCGAAGGACGGCGGTCGGCAGACTAAAGAAATTAACAAATCAGGCAACTACGACTGCAGTTTTGCGGGGATAGGATCCTTTCAGGATGAGCCCCGCCTACGCGGGTGGCTACCCGAAAACTCACCGCGTGCGTCGGGCTCCCTCTCTTGATCTCACCATAGGGATCCTCCCTCTGTTCGTCACGGACGCCTCGTCCGTGACGGGAACGTAATGGGTGACGGACGAAGGCATCCGTCACCAACCAGAGAGATTATCGTAGGGACAGCCCTTGTGGCTGTCCTCCTTAGGGTTGGGACAGGGACAAGCCCTGTCCCTACGTTCCTGTTTGTTCACCTTTTAGAATAGTCTCTTTTAAAAACCTCACCGGGGGTGAGCCGTAACTTAATAGTTTCTGGTTAAACTCCTTTTGAGAGAAGTTCTCTCCCATCTTCTCCCGATAAGCTTTCTCTAAATCCAAAACCTCCTGCAATCCCACAAAATAGGTGGAAAGCTGGGTGGAGGTCAAACAGGCGCGCACCCATTTGCCTTCTGCCTCAGATCGTTCCTGGAATCCCTCCTCAGTCATCAGACGTATGGCTTCTTCTCTGGTCATATCTCCGGCATGGATATTGGCATCCAGGATGGCATTGATGACCGCCCTCAGATACATCTTGAGCTGGGTAAGTTCCATGCGGGGATCATAATTTAAGTATCCTGTGTGAACCATCATCCTCTCGGTATAAACTGCCCATCCCTCGATGAAAGCCCCATTGCCGAAGATTGATCTTAAAAGAGAGGGAAACTGATTGGCATAAAATCCCTGCACATAATGTCCGGGCATGGCTTCATGAATAGAAAGATCTTTCAGCATGTAGTTGTTATACTCCCGCAGGTAGGATTCCTCCTGTTCTTTGGGCCAATCCTCCGGTATGGGTGAGACCCTGAAGAAGGATTTCAGATTTTTATCCAAAGGTCCGGGCGCATCCAATCCAGCCACTGCCACCCCTCGGGAGAATTCAGGCGTCCAATCTACCTCCAGGAGATTTATACCCGTTAAATCAACCAGATCCTTTTCTCTAACAAATTCCTCCTGTTCTTTGAGATTCTGGCGACAGACTGCCAGAAGCTCGTCCTTTTTGGGATGATCTTTGGCGATCTCATCCAAAACCTCCTTTATCACTATATTCTCCAGTTCCTTCCCTTTTTCCTTGAGTTGGCGACCTGGAAACATCTTCTCATGCAGAGGCTGGGCAAGCTCAAACATGCGCTTTCTCACCGCAACCATTTCATTTTCAGCCCTTTTTACTATCTCATCCGGGGACAGGTCAGATTGCAAAGTTAACTTCAGCTTCTTTTCAAAGAGCTCTTTGCCCAATCTGAAATCTCCTTTTGAACGGGGTAAAAGATCATTTTCCAAAAATCCCTGGTAGTCCTCCAACGTCCTGACAGCCACCTCAATGGGATACGCAAGGGTATCCTTCATAACCGGAAGCCTCTCCAACACTTTAGCCAGATCGTTTTTTATCAGATTAATGTTGCCCCGGTTTTGTCTTATAGCGGTTCTGGTCTGAACCTCAGGCGGATTTAAAAGATTGCCTCTGGCTTGCCGCACCAGGATGGACAGCCGCATGAGTCGGGATAAAACGCTTTTCAGCCTATCCTTCAAAGGGGCAAATTCGCGGGTGATCAACGAATTTATAGATCCTCCGATAAGATAGCTATACATAACCGGGCTGTTTTCATAGAGTCTCAATTCCTCGTAGCGCAGTAGTTGATCGTTGATCTCATTTTCCAGGATTTTAAAATCGACCTTGTTGATGGGATTGAGCTTCAAAGTATCAACAGATTTCATCTTCTCTGCAAAAAGTCTCAGCCGCAAAATCTCTGTTTGAATCGCCTGCGTGGAGTAGTCGTCGATTAGATGGTCATACTTATGCTCCCCGATGTAAGTTGCCCAGACCGGATGAGCTTGATAAAAACCTTCTAAAAATTCAACCACCAGCTCTTTGAACTTGTGATCCTCCATATCTTTCCTCTTGCAGTTAGAAAGTGATAGAAAAACCAGACAACAAGAAACTAAAACTACGCTGAGCTTTCCCATATCTGATACCTCCTTTTTCAAATGCTTCGGGAATAGTCTCAATATCCCGCCAAGGGTGGGAGAATTCCCGAAGCTTTATAGCATCGGTATTTCCTGGGACTGTTTCTCAAATAATTCCCGGGTATTAGAAACATGATTGTCATGCTGACCCCGCCTTTGGCAGTTCGACTTCGCTCACTGCCCTGAACTTGTTGAAGGGCGAGGGAAGCATCTCCGCCTCTGGCGGGATTTTCAACTGGGTTTTAGATTCTTCGCCCTTCGGGCTTAGAATGACATAAGAAAGAAAAGTGACTTGGGAAACAGCTCGTCTTAATGCCGATGCATCAAAGTTGGGGGTGTCCCCTTGCCTTTTTGTCCAGTAAGTCGAGGAGGCCTTCTGGATACAGGGGTGCCTTCCCTGCTCGGAACTCGGATGTGGGTTTCCACGTGGCAACAAACTCACAGCCATTATCTTTACATCTGACCGACTCCACCTTATATAGACGCGAATCCACAAAGTTCGCCTCATAGACCAGCACGATCTCGTGACCAGGCTTGCCATCGAAAATGAAGATATTCTCGATCATATCGATGTAGGTTAAGTCCTTGATTTCCGCCCCAATCTCCTCTCGTATTTCGCGGACGATACATTCGCGGCTGTGTTCACCAAATGCAATAGCACCTCCCAGCAGACGATAGAAAATCTCTTTTTTCCAAGGGTCATAGTACTCGGCTAAGAAGAGCCTGTCCCTATCTCTGAAAATACATATGGCTATTGGTCTGATCTGTCCTGGTTTCATTGCTCAGCCTTGACTTCAGATAACATCCTGCATGTATTGGGCGATCCCGACTGATCGGGAAAACCAGATATACTCTATCGGACGCAATACGAACGGAAAGGGTCCAATCTTGTGTATCCGACGACTTACTATTTCTGGAAAAATGGTCTCCAATTTTCCTCTTTTGGTTTGGGAGTTAACAAACTTATTATTATCAGACTGGAAACTGACAGAATAAGTGCCGGGTAGACAGTAGGAATATCAAAAGGTTTTTTCAAAAGCTCCCAGACTATGGTGGTTACCATACCTGAGGCTATGGAACAAACGCCGCCTGTGGGAGTGGCTCTTTTCCAAAAGAA
>JAGMFA010000110.1 GCA_023127875.1 Candidatus Zixiibacteriota bacterium | reverse complement strand
TGATCGATTTTGCTTTCGCAGTTATCCTCGTCACAGATGACCAAAGCATTGTGTAAAGTTCCCCCTTTGGCTAAGCCCTGCTTTTTTAGTTCCTCTAACTCATGAAAAAAGCAGAAAGTTCGGGCTGGAGCAAATTCCTCCACAAACTCCTGTTCCAAAGAAACTAAAGAAGTGTATTGAGCTCCCAAGGCTGGGTTTTTATAATCAACCATGAATGTAATTCTCAACTCATCCGAGGGCAAAACCACAATATCCACTCCTTTTTCTTTTTCAGAGTAAAAGATCGGAGTTTCGATTTCCATGTAGTTTTTGGGGCAATCCTGTTCTGTGATTCCCGCTTTCAGGATGGTTTCCACAAAGGGAAGCGCGCTTCCGTCTCCCACCGGGGGCTCGTTAGAATCCAACTCCACTCTTACATTATCCAACTCCAAACCGGCTAAGGCGGCCAGGACATGTTCCACCGTATAAACCTTGATGTTCCCCTTTCCCAGCGTAGTTCCTCTGATTATGTCCACCACATGGTCTATGTCTGCCGGGATCTCCGGGGAATCGGGCAAATCGGTCCTCACAAAGGTAATGCTCTGATTGATGGGAGCAGGCTTAAAAGTGATGGTGGTTTGATGACCGGTATGCAGACCCATCCCGGAATAAGAAGCGGGTTCTTTTATGGTGCGTTGTAACTTGATCACTTCAACATTCGCATTTGAATGGCACTTTCTAAACTCTCGCAGAAAAATAAACCAGCTTTCGCAAGAAAAGTCAAGCGAAAAATAATACCTTGTTATGTGTTGATGTTTTCAGCCTGTTTGAGAACTCGTCGATGGATCGAAGTGCTGCTCCGGGATTTTATCTAAAGGATTCACCCTTGCTATCTGTTGGTGTTCTTCACCAACAGATGTATTTCAGACGGTAATAGGTAGTCAGTCAAAAAAACCAACGACCGGCAGAATGTCTTTTCTAAATCTTATCCAAAACAAAACCCTCAAGAAAACTTGAGGGTTTAGCTTTCGACCAGACAAAATTTGAACCAATCCCAAGACAAGGTTCAACAAGCTCGCCGTCCTGAGCGAAGTCGAAGGACAGGATTCGTGTTACTTTTTTGTCTCTTTTTCCAAACCTGATGGTAGCTCAAACTCTGAGTCATTGATCTTACCGGTCTTGACTTCGGTCACCTCTGTGGTGATGGAGAGGATAATATTTCTCTCTTCTTTTCCCCCTTTTTCCTTTTTGCCGAAAAGACCTTTGGCTAATCCTTTTAATGCTTCTTCCTCCATGTCATCTTCGTCTTCTTCTTCCTCCTCGACAGATGATTCCATCTCAGCTTCAATCTTTTCTCCTTTTACTTCCATGGTGATGGTTTGCAGAATGGGAAAACCCTCAATTTTCTTCATCTCTTCGGTCAATTTGTTGACATCTATGCCAAATTGAGTGAAAGCCGAGAACATATCCTGTCCATATCCCTGCTTCATTCCCAGCTTTTGTGACATTTTGTTTTCGAATTCTTTAATCTCCTTTTGAGCGGGGAAATCTTTGGTTAGCCACATTTCATTCGTGATGATAAAAGTCTGATTTTTACCACTCTTCTCATCTTCTCCCTCCACAGTCATCTTAATAATAGCCTGTTCGCAAGGATAACCGCTTATCTTTTTCTTCTTGCCGGTGACGTATACTTCAACCTTCGGTTCAGGCACAGTTTCCTTTTCCGTTTTCAAAGACTCTGCTTCCTGGACTGCCTTTTCCATTTCCTCAAACATCTTTTTCATCTCTTCAAAGCTGATCTCGGTGTATTTTTTCCTATCCGGGTCAATATTCCAGGTCAGCTCCTTGTCAAGCCGGGTGATCTGAACACTCTTGGTGCCTCCTTTTGCCATAAATTTACTTAGCTTACCGGTGAACTTAGTCTGGGTGACCATCTTTTGCCTATCGCTTTTGAGCATCACCGTGGTTTGGGTCTCGGTTCCTCCAAAAGCCAAAGTCCCAGAACTTATGGTTTTTTGTTTATAGGAAACATCCGCCTGGGGAACTTGAAACAGGCATGAAAGAAGGAAGAAAAGAGAAATCATAAAACCAAAAGATTTTTTTGTGAAAGTCATATGACCTCCTTGGAGTTAAAGGTTAGAGAACTTTTGCCTTCTGGACACTTCAATCAAAAAATGGAGCTGACGGGACTCGAACCCGTGACCTTTTGACTGCCAGTTAAGATGTCAACCTTTGAATCTACGTATTTACAGCCCTCCACGTTAGGATTTGGGAAGTTAGACGGTCATTCACTTTCCTCTTTTGTCAGTTTGAATAAGTCCTAGATCACCATGAAATCTAACACCCAAAGAATATCACCTTTAGCAGTTCTATATTTTACTTCGTCAATATACTGCTCCCAATCCCCATGTCAAGGTTTTTTACTTTGTTGTCCTAAGCGTGAAAACGAAAATTAAACTTGCATAAGTTCTAAATATAAATTATAATATAAAAAATGGGGAAACCATTATGTCAAGAGGATAGAAGGCAATCATTTCAGTAAGGAGGTGGTTAAAAAATGAGAAACAAAATCTACATTTTTGTGGGAATAACCACCATAGGTTTCTTGATTTTTTCTTCGTTAGTCTTTGGACAAACGGAGGGCGAAGTTTATCAAGTGGATATTCTTCACGATGAACAAGGATGGCATATTGAGCCTTGCCCGCTGCCAGGATACTCCGGCGATACTTGGAGAATTAGGAATTTTGCTTCAGACACCATATGTGTTAAGATTTTGATAATAGTTGACAAGAAAAATCCTCCTTTCTATATCTATACTTTAGCGCCAACTGATTCAACCGATCATCCCATCGGTCAATGGGACTGTGGAATTGTGGCATTTCTTGGCCCGTGCCCCCCAAGTGGTTATCCCCTTACGATGTGTGAGCGCCCATGTGGGCCTGCTTTAACTCAGTGGGGAATTATCGTCTTAGTTATGTTGTTGATTGCGAGCACAGCCTTTATTTTGAGAAGAAAAAAGCAGACCATTTAACTGCGATCAGGCAGTATCAATTCAGGAACCGGTGATCTTACCATGAATAAAATATGGTGATCATAAAAGGCTTATCCTACGGATACAGAATTCGGACGCCTTAATTCCAAAGAGACACGAGGAGTTCCCGTGCGGGTTATAGAAAGCATACACCTCAAACGGATCGTCCGACTTAACTTCCTTAGATGGGTATTTGGAAACGAAAATTAAACTTGCCAAAAATGCAAAAAGAATTATAATAAGAATGTAAAAAATATCGCCTTTAGTTGGTGTTCTTAAGCAACGGGGAGGTCAAACGTCGTTTTAAAAAACACCTCCGCAGGTTAAAATTAATCCCAGTCCGGGAAGTCTAAAGTCTCATCAATACTCTAAAGGAGGTAAACCGAGTGAAGTTTAAAGTAATTTTAGAACCGGAGGAAGATGGAGGTTACTCCGTACACTGTCCAGCTCTCAAAGGATGTCATTCTCAAGGTGAAACGATGGAGGAAGCATTAGCCAACATAAAGGAAGCTATCGAGGGATACCTTTCCGAGCGTCAGGAGAAGCTCCTGACGCAACGATAAGTCGCCCAATTTATCCGCAGGTGTGAACCATACGGTTCATATTCGTATGAATGCAGACGCACAGCAGTATCTTGAGATTGGGATCTATGAGTCGAGCAACTGCATTGCACAAAGCCTATGAAAAAACGAAAAAAAAATAAAGCAAAAATAGAAAGAGCCAAATCGAAGAAAAAAGCTCACAAAGCAATCATTAAATTCTGCATTGTTTTTTTGGGTCTCTTAATTATCTTAACTACGACTTTCCCTTTCTTAAGCGACAAATTCAATCCTCAGCTAACTTGGCTGATGGTGGTGACTGCGGATGTGACCGGACTTTTTTTGAAACTTTTTGGAATGAGTGTAAATGTAAGTGGGCGAGTAGTCAGCTTAAGTTATTTCTCCATGGAGGTGATAGGGGAATGCACCGGGCTTTACGAGATGTTAATCTTTTTGGCCGCAATGATCGCTTATCCAGCCAGCTATAGGAAAAAATTAATCGGAGCCGGAATGGGCATCCCTCTGCTTTATGTAATCAACATAATTAGAATGATATTCATCGCAATTATCGGAAATTGGTCTCCCAAAACCTTTGATTTTATGCATCTGTATTTCTGGCAGGTGGCAATGATTTTGATCATCGTCTCGGTCTGGGTTTTGTGGATAGAGAAAGTGGTTCATTATGAAAGAAAAGCTGTGGGTGTTCATAGTTAAGTTTTTGTTAGTCTCCTTACCCTTATTTGCCCTATGGTATTGGAAGGGACAAAACCTTTACATAAGAATTCTGGATGACTCTCTTTATTTCTTCCTTCATACCTTGTTAGGAGTAAATTCGCAGTTTTCCTTCCCCAAAGATATTTTCAACAATCTGATACCTTTTGTGGCACTGATGGTCATCACCCGAGATATGAAATTCAAAAACAGAGCCTCCAAATTGGGATGGGGTTTATTAATTCTGATCCTATGGCACGTGATTTTATCAAAAGCCATATATTTTATGAATCCTGAGCCCGGAGTGGTCTCAAAATGGTATGACAAGCTAAGTGTCCCTCTTTATCTTTTCAGCGAAACCTTGCCCTTTTTATTGTGGATACTTTTTGCCCAAAAGCAGGTAGTTGATCTTTTTATGCCTCGAAAGGTCGCGGCTAAATAAAATCTATTGGAATCCCTAATAAAAATAAACTCGAAGGAGTTAATCCGTTCTCCCCCGCCTTTGGCGGGGGATCAGGATGAATCCGTCAGGATTTTGTGAATAATCCCGCCTTTGGCGGGGAAATCCGAAAAATCGATGCACTCAAACTGGGAGAAATCCATGGAAAATAACCATTATGTAACTGAGTCGAATCTAAAAACCAAAGCCTCTTTGTGGAAAACAGAGATCAAGCCTTATAATCTGCATAAGATGAAGCCGAAATTTTCCACATCCTGTCTTTTGGTGATTGATATGCAGAATTTCTTTCTTGACCCAGAAAGTCCGTCTTTCACCTCTGGTGGCTTGGCGGTCATCTCCAATATCGCCAAATTAATAAACGCCTTTCGCAAAAAGAGACTTCCCGTGATATACACGGCGCATGTGCATAAGGACAAAGAGTGGGATGGTGGAATTTTAGGTTGGTGGTGGGAGGGCATGATCATTGAGAATACTAAGGATGCGGAAATCCACCCGAAGATAGCTCCCCTGACAGAGGAAAAAATCATTTATAAACACCGGTACAGTGCATTTTATAACACTGATCTGGAGATCACCTTAAGATGCCTTAATATCACCGATCTGATTATCACCGGGGTAATGACAAACTTGTGTTGTGAATCGACTGCACGGGATGCCTACATCAGAGACCAACGGGTCTTCTTTTTATTAGATGCCACTGGGAGTGTAAATGAAGACTTGCATTTAGCCACACTGAAAAACTTAGCTTTTGGATTTGCTTATGTGACCACAACCGAAGACATTTTGCGAAAGTTGCCCAAGAAATGATCTTTTCCGTTGTCTAAAGTATTAATAAGGCATGCTCTATTGGACTTCCAAGCCAGATAATTTACGCTAAATCAGGAGAGTACAGGCACAAGGTATCCAGGTTTGTAGACTGATTTATTTAAGTGAGGAGGAATTTGAGTTTTTAAAGGTTAAAAGGGTTGATTTTTTAAAAAGGGTGGGTTATTTTCTCAAAAAACCTTCAAGAGTCAAGAAGGTTTTTAAAAAAGAGGCTCTCAGAGGCTTTCTAAACGAAGATTCGTATGAGTGCTTCGCATAATAAATCACTGGTTGAGATTTTAAGAGAACGGTTTCCCCAGGCAGATGAAGGTGTGCTCAATCTACCACCAATAAGATTCGTATGAATGTGCGTCCATATGGACGAGCATATGCACTGGAAATACTATTTGACTCAAGCTATAAACAGAAACATAAAAGTGGGCAGATGCCCACCCGTCTGGGTGGATACCATGTACCTATACCTGTCCCCAAAATTAAAATAAATTGTTGACACCATAAAAAAATTAACTTATTATTAATCGTAAATTTTTAACAAAAGAAAGACGGAGACCCGTCTGGGAAGATGATTTCTTATGTTCAAAGTATGTTTATTCTGGTTGCCGGCATTGGTGATTTTATTCTTTCCCTTCTCTTGTAAGGAGTCAAAAAATAAGGAAACTCAGATGACAGAAGAAAAAACACAAGAGGGAATTTATTCGGAGCGAAGGGAGAGGATGGTGGTGACCCAGATAGAGGCAAGAGGGGTGAAGGACAAGCTTGTCCTGGATGCCATGCGGAAGGTTCCCCGTCATCTCTTCGTTGCAGAAGGCTTACGAGACGTTGCCTACACTGATGGACCACTTCCCATCGGAGAAGAACAGACCATCTCCCAGCCTTACATCGTTGCCCTAATGACCGAACTCTTAGGCTTAAAGGGGGGAGAGAGGGTCTTGGAAATTGGCACTGGATCAGGTTATCAGGCGGCCATCTTAGCTGAGATTGCCAAAGAGGTTTATACCATAGAGATTATCTGTTCTCTGGCGGAGGTGGCTGAGATGAGACTGAAGAAGATGGAATACAAAAATATCACGGTCAAATGTGCGGATGGTTATCAGGGTTGGGAGGAACATGCTCCATTTGATGGGGTCATAGTCACTGCCGCACCTGATCATATTCCGCAACCATTGGTGGATCAGTTGAAAATCGGCGGAAGGTTGGTCATACCGGTGGGCGATCTTTTCCAGGA